>CAZONS010000061.1:0-14051 GCA_964581195.1 uncultured Thiobacillus sp.
CCGGCAGCCAGGCCTGGCCGGCCAGGCCGGCCGCCTCCAGCAGGGACAGGCAGCCCGCCCGCGCGTCGCCGTCGCCGACGATCAACAGACGCAGGCCGGCGGCGTCCGGCGCCTGCCGACAGGCCTGGATGAAGGCGCGCGCCAGGGTCGGATAGTCCTTCACCGCGACCATGCGGCCTATGCTGCCGACGACGCAGGTGGCGCCCTGGAAGAAACCCTCGGGTCCGAGCTCGGGGTAGGCGCCCGCGCGAGGGTGGAACTTTTCGCTGTCCACACCGTTGTAGATCTGCGTGAGCCGTGCCGGCGGCACCCCGATCGTGGCGCGCAGCCAGCCGGCGAGGTCGCGGCTGACGCAGGTGTAGTGGCGCACCAGCGGCCGAGCGGCGCGGCGCAGCAGGTTGTATTTCCAGTTCTTCCCTTCCAGATCGAACACGTCGCGGCCATGCTCGCCATGCAGGCGCGCCGGGACACCGGCGAGGGCGGCGACGAATTGCGCCTCGACGGCATTGAGGTTGCGGGTATGGATCAGGGCGGGCCGCAACTCGCGCAGCAGACGGTAAAGCCGCCAGAGCCAGCCGAGCGAATGCCCTGGCGTCTTGTTGAGATCGTGGAAGACGACATCGTCCCGCTCGATGCGGCCGCGAAAATCGGTGTGATCGGTCAGCGAGACGATGGCATGGCGAAACCGCTCACGCGGCAGACGGTTGATCAGATTGACCAGGCCGTTCTCCAGGCCGCCGGTACCGAAGTGGTAGACGACATGGACGATCAGGGGCGGCGAGCTCATTTCGCCTGATCGAGCATGCGATCGATGGCCGGCTTGTGATCGGCCAGGAATTCGCCGAGAACCTCGCCGGCGTGCTCGACCTCCAGCTTGTCGTGATAGGGCGTGGCGATGATGACGGCGGCGCCGATGTCCTGTCGTCCCATGAACTTGGCGAGCGCCAGATCGATCTTGGCGCGGTAGGGATTGATGTCGTCGCGTCCCTCGATGCGGTGCCATTGCCAGGCCAGGATGCGTTGACGCTCATCGGTCGCGAGCAGTTTCGCCTGATAGACCGGCAATGTCTGGCCGCCGATGTTCACGCTGGTGGTCTCGCGGCCGACCTGGCGCCACTCCGGGTGCTTTTCCCGGATCATGATGTTGCGGCTGTTGATGAGTTCGGCGTCATCGCGCTGGGTGCCGTACCAGGCCAGGAACAGCATGACCTGGCCGTCGCCCTTCCGATAATGACGGACCCGCTCGACATCCATGCCGTGCCATTGCGGCCGCCAACTGGCGAAGGCCTCCCGACTCTCCTGCCAGCCCGCCGCCGGGGCGGGCAGCGCCAGGTCCGGTCGCGGCACCGGGCGGCTGACCAGGTGCGACTCGTAGAGGGGGAAGGCGGCCAGGAACAGCGCCAGGACGACCACATGCAGCGGTGCCGAGCGGATCGCGCTGGTGGCGCGCGGGACACTGACCGCATCGAGATCCTCGCGCCAGATCAGGCCGACCCAGAACATCACCAGCATGACGATGCCGAACCAGACCCAGCCGTAGATGAAGTGATCGACCCCCAGCGCCAGCTTCATGTCCGAATAGTGGGCGATGAACACGATCATGCTGGCGCGCACGCCGTTGGCGAGCACCGGCACGACCACCGCGGCCAGGCCGAAGGCGACCCGCTTCCAGGGGCTGCGATAGGTGAGATAGGCGTAGAGCACGCCGAGGGTGACGGAGGCGATCAGGTATCGCAGGCCGGAACAGCCTTCCACCACGCTCCACTGGCCGGAGGGCATGGTGAAGAACGAGCCCTCGCGATACACCGGGATGCCGGCCAGACGGACCGCGCCGACGGTGAAATCAGCGGTGAAATTGACCAGCGGCTGGATCAGCGCCTCGCCGTTGGGCACCATGAGCAGCAGGAAGCCGAGCGGGAACATGGCGGCGCGCAGCATCCCGAAGCCCATCACCAGCCAGACGCTGGCGATCCAGATCGCGACGAACGCGTATTGCTCGATCACCAGCACGCCGCCCAGGCGCGCGGCCAGCCAGCCCAGGGCGAGCGGCACGATCACCAGAAAGGCGCGCAGGTCGCCGGCCACCGGCACCGCCGCCAGGCGTGCCCGGTCGCGCCAGACCAGCCAGAGCGCGATGGGCAGGATGATGAAGCCGTGGGCGTAGGTTTCCGAACGGTCCCAGATGTCGTACATGGACATGAAGGTCGGCTGCAGCAGGGCGGCCACCAACAGCCAGGCCAGGGTCACAAAAACCAGGGGCGGACCCCATTTCGGGGGGGGATCGGGCAGCATCATGTCTCCAGCAGAGGGGCTACGCGCGCCAGGGCGCTGTTCCAGGTGAAATCGGTCATGACCCGGGCGCGCGCCGCCGCGCCCAGATCGGGGCCGTCGAGCGCGGCCAGGGTCTCTCGCGCCAGGGCGTCGGCGTCGGCGGCCACACGCACTTCCTCGCCGATGCGCGCGTCGATGCCTTCCAGCGCCTGCGGCGTCGCCACCACGTTGCGCGCCATCGCCATGCCTTCCAGCACCTTGTTCTGGATGCCGCGCGCGATGCGCAGCGGCGCCACCACCGCGCCGGCGTGCGCCAGCCACGGGCGCACATCCTCGACCCGGCCGCTGACCAGCACGCCGGGAAGCGACGCGAGCTCGCGCACCTGAGCCGCCGGGCGACCGCCGACGATGGCGAACAACAGTTCCGGTCGCCGCGCGCGCAGACCGGGCAGCACCTCGCGCGCGTACCACTCGACCGCGTCGATGTTCGGCCAGTAGTCCATCGCGCCGGTGAAGGCGATGGCGGTGACGCCCGCCGGATAGGGGTTCGCGTAGTTCCGCTCCGGCGAGAAATAGGCGGCATCGACGCCGTTGTTGTAGTGGCAGACGCGCCCCGCCGACTCCGGCGCCAGGGCGCGGAAATCCGCCGCTTCCGTCGCGGACACGAACAGACTGGCATCGAAGGCGGTGGCGACCCGTCGCTCCCATTGCAGCAGGCGCGCGCCTTCGCGGCGATACAGCCAGGACAGGGGCCAGGAACAAGTGGCCGCGTACTGCCGCCACTTGTCCGAATCGATATCGACGAAGTCCATCACCCTGCGGCATCGATCCGCGTGCATGACGAAGCGGGCCATCGCCGAAGAGTAGGCGAGCACCCGGTCGACGCCGGCGCTCAGATGGGCATCCACCCACGCCTGCAGACCACGGTCGCGATAGTAGGGCAGGGTCAGCGGCGCGCCGGTGAGCAGGCCGGTCAGGGCGCGCATCTTGCCCAGGCGGGGATTCAACGCGACGAAGTGTGTGGAAGCGCAGACCGCGCGCAAGGTGTCGCAATGCCGCCAGTCGTCTGGATCGTCGACGAAGGCGCCCAGATGCACGCGATAACGGCGTGAGAGATGTTCGAGCAGGTGCCAGGCGCGGATCTTGTCGCCCTTGTCCGGCGGATAGGGAATGCGGTGGGCGAGGAACAGCAGGGCGGGCTGGCCCGAGACGCAAGGGGAACCATCCCCGCCGCTTTCCCCTTGTACCTTGCCCCTTGCCCCTTGCACCTGCTTACCCCAACTGGCGGATGATGCTCGGGCCGATGAAGTTGGCCAGCGGCAGCGGCATGCGCTGCCAGGCCTTGATGAACAGCTTGTACTTGGGATTGTTGGGGTTGTGCTCCGGCACCGCCGCCGCGCGCACCAGGTGGTAACCGTAATGCAGGGGTTGCGGCTCGAAGCCCCAGTTGTGCTTGAAGTCCCAGGAGCCGGTTCCCTTCTTGCTGCGCCCGAAGTCGAACAGCCTGACGCCTCTCTCCACCGCCAGCCGCATCACTTCCCAGTACATGAAGTCGCTGCCGGCCAGCGCGCGCGCCGAGGCGGTGATGCCGGCGAAATACGGCCACACCTCGTCGCGGAAGTAGAAGTTCATGACACAGCACACCACCTTCTCGTCCTGGGTGACGGTGACGATATCGACGGTGTCGCCGAACTCTTCCAGCAGCAACTGGAAATAGCGGCGAGGGAAGACCGGTGTGCCCAGGCGGTGCCAGCTCTCGCAGAACGCCGGGTAGAAACGGGCGAGATCATGCTCGACCTCGCTCCTGAGACCGGCCTTGATGCCCTTGCGCACCATCGCCCGCTGCTTGCGCGGGATGGCCAGCATGTTCTTCTCGACCTCGGGATCGAGCGGCTTGCGGAAGGTGGCGTAGAGATCCGTCCCGGGCCAGTCCGGATGCGCCGGCGCGTCGCGGTCACGGTACTCCAGATGCCCCACGCCCAGCTTCGCCGCGAGTTCGCGCGCGGCCAGATCGAGGGCGGCGGCGGCTTCGGCGTCATCGGCCACGATGCCGCCGTAGACGGCGTACGGCATGGAAATCAGGGTATGCCCGAACAGCCGGCTGCGCACCTCGCCGAGCGGCAGCACGCCCGCGATCCGCCCATCACGCTCCGCCAGCAGGAAATGGCAGGGTTGCCGCATGGACTCCTCGATCACCCGCCGCCAGCCGAAGCGGTGGAAGAAGGTGCCGGAGGGCGCGGCCAGCACATAGGCATCCCAGGCGGCGGCATCGCCGGTGCCGGCGACTCTGACGGTGAGCGTCATGAGGCCAGCTCGGCCGCGTAGACCTGATCGGCGCGACCCCAGGAAAAATCGGACAGGAGCCGGTCGAGCTTGGATTCCATGCGGCCCAGGTGAACGTAGTGGCGGAAACGGCTCTTCAATGGCGCGCCCGCCACGCGCGGTTGACCCGGATCGACTTCCCAGGGATGGAAATAGAACATGGCGGATCGCCTCTCGATGCGATTGACGCGGCCGATCAACCAGCGCGACGCGGCATAGGGCAGCAGGCGGAAATAGCCGCCACCCGCCGCCGGCAGGTTGCGCCCGGCCAGGGAAACGGTGGTGGGGGGCATTTCCAGCAAGCCGGGGCAGCCCTGGGGACGATAGGGAAAGCGCGGGGCCTCGGGCATGCCGTAATGATCGTGGGCGATGGGATAGATGCTGGAGCTATAGCGGTAGCCGGCCGCGGCCAGCACATCCAGCGCCCAGAGATTGCCGCCGCCGATGGAAAAGCTGGGCGCGCGATAACCCGCCACCGGCGCGCCGGAGAGGTCTTCCAGCAGTTTCCTGGCGCGCACCACGTCTTCCCGGAAGGCATCCGGCGTCAGGTCGCTGACCCGCTGGTGGCCATAGCCATGGCTGGCGATCTCATGGCCGGCGGCGCCGATGGCGCGCACCACGCCGGGGTAACGCTCGGCAATCCAGCCCAGGGTGAAGAAGGTCGCGTGAACGTCATGCCGGGCGAACAGCGCCAGGATGCGCTCGATGTTGGCTTCCACCCGGCAAGGCCACTGCTCCCAGGTGTCTCTGGCGATGGTGTGCTCGAAGGCGCCGACCTGGAAGTAGTCTTCCACGTCGACGCTCATGACATTGGTGATCCCCCTCATGCGGGATGGTCGAGCCAGCCGCGCAGGTGATCCGCGATGCGCAGGGCGGCCTGGCCATCCCAGTATTCCGGGATGCGGCCGCGCTTGCCGCCACTGACCCGAATGTCACGGAAGCAGGCCAGGATCGCTTCCGGATGGGGACCGGTCAGGGTATTGGTGCCTTCCGCGAGGGTGATCGGGCGCTCGGTATTCTCGCGCACGGTGATGCAGGGCACCCCCAGGGCCGTGGTCTCTTCCTGCAGCCCGCCCGAGTCGGTGATGACCAGGGTGGCATCGCGCATCAGGCCGAGCATCTCCAGATACCCCTGTGGCGGCAGCAGGCGCATGCCCGGGCGGGCCAGGAGATCGCCGAGACCGTGGCGCTCGGCCGCCGCGCGGGTACGCGGGTGGATGGGGAAGACCACGTCGACTTCCCGGGCGATGCGATCCAGGGTTTCCAGGAGGCGACGCAGGACCTCCGCGTCATCGACATTGGAGGGGCGATGCAGGGTCACCACGGCATGGCCACGCTCGGGCCTGGCCCCCAGGGTGGTGGCCACCGGCACGGCGCGTTCGAGATGCGCCCGCAGGGTATCGATCATGACGTTGCCGACGAACTGAACCCGCGATTCGGCGATACCCTCGCGCAACAGGTTGGCCAGCGCCGAGCGTTCGGTGGTGTAGAGCAGGTCGGAGATCTGATCGGTCAGCACGCGGTTGATCTCTTCCGGCATGCCGCGATCATTGCTGCGCAGGCCAGCCTCCACATGGATCACCTTGACTCCCTTCTTGGCCGCCACCAGGGCGCAGGCGATGGTGGAATTCACATCGCCGACCACCAGCACCGCGCGCGGCCGCTCGGCGTCGAGCACCGGCTCGAAGGCGCGCATGATGTCCGCCGTCTGCACGGCATGGCTGGCCGACCCCACCTCCAGATTGACGTCCGGACGCGGGATGCCGAGCTGTGTGAAAAAACCATCGCTCATGGCCGGGTCGTAGTGCTGGCCGGTATGCACGAGTTTCGCGGCGATGCCCCGCGCCGAGAAGGCCGCCATGATCGGAGCGATCTTCATGAAATTGGGCCGCGCGCCGACCACGCAGAGAATTTCCGTCATTCGTTTTCCTTGCCGGAGGTGGTGGCGTAGAGCACCTTGCGCACCAGCGGAATGAGACGATTGATCGAGCGCTCGATGGCGACCAGGCGCATGTCGACATCATCCGGCAGCATCTGGGGCGCCTGCTGCTGGCTGGTCGCGGCCGCGGCGCGCGCGACCGGCACCGGCGGGCTGGCATCCGCGTCGCCGGCTTGCTGGTGGTGAACCTCCTGGCGCAGGTCGCTGATGACTTCCTGCACCGCGTTCCCGTCGATGTGGGGACGCTCTTCCAGATAACCGAACAGCAGGATGCGGTCGCACAGCGTGTTGATCCGCCGGGGAACGCCATCGGTGAATTTGTGAATGACGTCGAAGGCGTCATCGGAGAAGGATGGGGAGCCTTGCCAGCCGACCGTGGTCAGCCGGTGCAGGATGTATTGCGTGGTTTCGGCGCGGTCCAGCGGGCCGAGGTGATAGGAGGCGATGACCCGCTGCCGCAACTGCAGCATCTCCGGGCTCTGCAGGGTATTGCGGAATTCCGGCTGACCGAGGAGGAAGGACTGCAACAGCGGTTTGTCGCCCTCATGGAAATTGGACAACATGCGCAATTCCTCCACCGCCCGGTGATTGAGGTTCTGCGCCTCATCGACGATGAGCAGGGGGCGCTGACCCTGGCGCACGGCCATGCGCAGATAATCCTCCAGGCTCTTCAACACGGCGGACTTGGTGGTGCCCTCGGCGTTCAGACCGAAGGCCGAGGCGATGCTGCGCAGGGCGTCGTCGGCATCGAGCTGGGTGCTGACCAGTTGGGCGATCAGATAGGAACCGTTTTCCAGCTTGCGCAGCAGGCTTTTCGCCAGGGTGGTCTTGCCGGCGCCGACATCGCCGGTGATGACGATGAAGCCCTCGCCCAGCGACAGGCCGTATTCCAGATAGGCGAAGGCGCGCTTGTGGCCGCGGCTGGCGAAGAAGAAACGGGGATCGGGATTGAGCTGGAAGGGCTTGTCCCGAAGATGGTAGTAGCTCTCGTACATGGTGGGCTCAGAAGGTCATGCCGAGTTGGGCGCTGACGGTGTTTTCCTCGATCTTGCCGATGACGCCATTGCCGGTCTGTTCGCTATGGCGGGCGTTGAACATGCCGCTGACACGCGGGGTGATCTGATGGGTCAGGGACCAGTTGATCGACCAGCTGTCGCTGTCCTGGGTAGCGGTCTCGGCCGTGCTTCGGGACAGCACCAGCGCTGTTTTCGTCCGCCCCGACAGCGGCCTCGACCAACTGCCGCTGACCACGCTCTGCTTGTCCGCGCCGCCGGCGGCGCTGCCGAGATACTGGCGGCGGCTCTGGCTGAGGGTGAACGCGAAGGTGCTGCGCCCCAGCGAATAATTGACGCTGCCCGCCCAGGTCTTGCTGTAGGTCGTCTGGTTGAGCAACTGCGTGTAGACGCCCGGCACCCCCACGACGGTACAGCCATCCGGAATCGCTTCGCCGGGGATCACGGGCAGGTAGGCGCCGTCGCCGCAGGTGTAGAAGGGAAAGAGCACGTTCTGATCCAGTTGCTGCGAGGCATCCACCACGGATTCCGAATAGCGCAGGCCGAGCACGGCACGCCGGATCCGGCGGTTGAGGTTCAGCGAATAGGCGGTATAGCCATAGGCGGACAAGCCATTGGTGGCCGTGTCGAGGCCGAAGGTGGCGCTGTTGAAGTTCTTCTGCGCCGAGGCGGACAGGCTGGTCAGCGAGTCGGGTATCCAGTCGGTGGAGAACTCGTAGGAGGGGGCATCATTGCGGCGACCGACGGTCGCGCCGAAACCGAGTTTTCGCGATGGCCGCCAGTTCGCGGTCAGGCTGTAGGCCTCCTTGCCGTTGCTCCGTCCCGCCGTGGTGGTCAAGGCGAAGTGGTTGGTCGGCGACCAGTTGACGCCGACACTCAGGAAATCGCCGCCCTGCCCCTGCAGTGTGCTCACGCCCTTGCTGTTGTTGCTGCCTCCCGCCAGAAACACCCGCGTCCGGTCGACGATGGCGTAACCGATGTTGTAGCTGCCACTCTCGAACCCCGTGGTCGTCCCGCCCTGGCTATCGCCGCTGCTGCGGCTGTAGTTGCCGGAATAGGTCAGCCGTTCCGGCCTCGACCCATTGCGCATGGACAGGGTCATCGCCCGGCTGGTGTTGGCATTCAACAGGGCGGAATCCGAACTGGCGTGGTTCAGCGTGACGCTGGCGTCGGTGATGAGACGGCGGTCGAACAGCTCGTTGTGCAGGCTGGGGGTCAAGGAAACCGTGCGGGTCTCGGCCCGGTTCGCGGTCGTATGGTAGAATTCGGACGAGGTCGGCAGGAACTGGGAGGCGTACTGCTGCCCCACCCGCGCGCTCCCCACCACCTTGAAGACGCCGACGACGGGCTCGAGCCGCATGCCGGCGTTGAAGTCATGGGACACATCGTTCTTGCCGCTGTCATACAGCAGGTCGTTCAGGGTGTAGGCCAGATTGACCTCCCCGCGCTTCCCGCGCCGGCTCGCGGCGATGTTCGGCGCGATCTGGGTGACGAAGGCGGACTGCGCGCCCGTCGCCACCAGGGAAAGGTTGTCGGTATAGCGCTCCGACAGGTTGAGGCCGCTCGTGACCTTCCAGTCGCTCGCCGCGCAGGCCACGCCCGGCGCCAGCCCGAGCAGCAGCCAGAGACGCGGGGAAATGGGCTTATTGTTCAGGAGCGTACTCGCCATAGCCGCCATAACCGTAGCCGTAGCCGTATTCCCCGGCGCTTCCACCGGAAGCGAACTTGTTCAACACGAGGCCGACATTCTCACAATCCGAGATGTGCGCGAGCGCGTCCGTGATCGCGTCCTGCGGCGTCCGCTCCGCTTCCACGACGAACACGATCTGCCCCATGTAGGTCGCCAGCACGGAGGCCTCGCTGGTGGACAGCAGCGGCGGCGTATCGAAGATCACGATCCGGTCCGGATAGCGGCTGGCGATGTCGCGCACGAAATGCTTCATGGATGAGCTCGCCAGCAGTTCGGTCGCGTGGGTGATGCTCTCGCCGGCGGGCAATACCGTGAGCTTGGCGATGTTGGTCTTGATCAGCACATCGGACAAGGGCAGCTCGGGATCCTGCAGCACATCGATCAGACCGCGCTTCGACTTGAGCCCCAGGTATCGCATGACCGACGACTTCGACACGTCGGCGTCGATCAGCAGGACGGTATGTTCGAGCTCGGTGGCCATGCTGATCGCCAGACTGATGGCGGTGAAGGTCTTGCCCTCGCCGGGCAGGGAACTGGTCACCATGATCAGATTGCCGTTGGGCACCCGTTCGACACCGCCATGGCCAAAGGCATTGGCGAGAAGCGGACGCTTGATCAGGCGGTACTCCTCCGTGATGCGGGTGCGTCCGGAATCCGGCGTGACCGCGCCCATCAGCCGCAGGCGCTCGATGTCGATCACGCCGTGCTGGCTGCCGATGACCGTCGCCGGACCGTCATCCTCAATCTGCATGCGAACGGGGCGTTTACGGGGCTGCTCGAACGACTCCTCGATCCGGTTGATCGACTCCTCGATCAGGTTGCGAGACGCCCCCGCCGGCTCATGCCCGACCGGTCCGGGGGCGCCGGAGGGCGGAGTTCTGGCCATCTTGCCGGCCGCACGCTCGATGATGCTCATGCCATCCTCCTCATCAGGCCGCGGGTGAAAGCAGCAGGTAATAGACGATCTGCCCCAGATAGGCGACGAACAAGGCGCCCGTGGCGGCAAAGTAGGCGTAGTTGAACCGGCGCGCCCGCGCGCGCATGGCATCGGTCTGGATCATGCTGATCGCGCCGAGCAAGGGCAATTCGGTCAACTCGGTCAACTGGCGGCGACTGACGACGGTGGGTCGCAGCTGTCCCAGCAGGAAGGCCAGCACGACACCGATCGCGATGCCACCGAAGGGGGCCAGCGTGACCAGGAAGGGACGGTTCGGCCACACCGGCTTGCCATCCACGCGCGGCGGGTCGATCACCCGGAAATCGACGGTATCGGTCTTGGTCTCCACTTCGCTGGTGAGCGCGGCGGTCTCGCGCCGATCGAGCAGGGCGGCGAAGTTCTTCTGGTAGACGCCGTAGTCGCGCATCAGCTGCGTGTACTCGCCCTCGATCTTGGGCACCAGATCCACCGTGCGATAGAGCTCGGATTTCTTGCGGCCGAGCTGATCGACCCGCGACTTGAGCATGGCGACGGTGGCTTCCGCCTCGGCGATGGCAATGGTCAATTGCTGATAGATCGGATTCTGCGCCTTGACCGTTTCCTGGCTCTGCTTGCTGGTCAGGGTTTCTTCCTGCTTCTTCTGCTCCAGCAGGCGGGCGATCAGGGTTTTCGTGCGGACGATCTCGGGATGCAGATCGGTATATTTCAGGCGAAGGTTGTCGATTTGCGATTGCAGGGCGGCGATACGGGCGTCCAGCGCCGTGGTGGTCGGCGTCACCGGCGCCACCGCCACCAGGGTTTCCTCCTGATCCTCCAACTGCAGCCGCAGCTGTCTCTTGCGGTTTTCGGCCTCCGCCAGCTCCTGCCGCGCCTGCTCCAACGCTTCCGCGATCTGGTTGTACTGGCCATAGAAGCCACCGGCGGTGCCCGGCATGTTGCCGATATTGCGCCGCTTGAACTCTTCCAGTTCCTTTTCCTTTTCCAGCAAGCGCTCCTCATAGTGCCGCAGCTGATCGTCGATGAACTTCTGCGACTTGGTCAGATCCTGTCGCGTCCCGCCCAGGCTGCTTTCCGTGAAGATGGTCAACAGGGCCTGCACGACGCGCTTGGCCAGCTCCGGATTGGAATCGACGAAGCCAATCGAGTAGAGATTGTCACCGCCACCGCCCAGCTCGATCTTGGTCGCCAGCCCGTTGTAGAGCGCCTCCTGCTGCTGCGGCGTCTTCGCGCGCAGATCGAGGTCGGTCATCCTCGCCAGCTTTTCGAGGTTGGGGCGGCTGACGATGGTGCGCGTCATCATGGCGACCTGCTGGCCGGTGTTGGGCTGGATGGCCAGGCCGCCCAGCAGCGGCTTCAACATCGACTGCGTGTCGACATAGACGCGCGCCTGCGCCTTGTAGCGGTTTTCCAGCGAATAGATCCATACCCAACTGACCATCGCCACCAGCCAGGCGACGATCAGAACCAGCCAGCGACGGCGCCAGACACTCCGGACATACCCGAGGATCTGCTCAACGACAACATTCATGCCGCCCCCTCATCGGACACCACCCCACGGACGCTCATCGCTCAGAACCAACGCTCGGGAATGATCAGGACATCTCCAGGGCGCAATTCGACGTTCGCGGAAACATCCGCATCCTTGATCAGGTCATCCAGCCGCACGCCGAACTGCTGCGGCTTGCCTTCGACCACGCGGAGGATGCTGGCGCGATTGCCGGCGGCGAAATCGGTGATGCCGCCGACGGCGATCATCAGGTCCAGCAAGGACATGTGCTCGCGATAGTTGAGCGTCTGCGGCTTGGTCGCCTGACCGAGCACGCGGATCTGCTGGCTGAAGGGTCCGACGCCGCCGCCCACGATCACCGTGACGATGGGATCCTGGATGTATCGGCTCAATACCTTTTCGATCTCCCTGGCCAACTGGGTCGGCGTCTTCCCGGTCGCGGGCATGTCCTCGACCAGATTCATGGTCATCTTGCCGTCGGGGCGGATGGGGAAGCTCCCGGATACCTCGGGGTTGCCCCAGACGAACACGTTGACGGAGTCCCCCGGACCAAGCAGATAAGTCCATTCCGAAGCGCCATCGGCCTTCGCCGGCGCGGGCGGATAAAGCGGCTTGCTGGCGCATGCCGACAGCAAAGACACCAACAAGAGTGGGAGCAGGATGCGATGCATGGGGGTTCCTCGCGATGGATCACAAGCGTTCGGATTATGCCACAGGACCTATTGCGGCCAATTTTCAGAAAATCTGAATACTGGGGCCGCATTAAACGACATTTTCAGCCCGCGATGCGCGGCGGATGACACGCCGTGACCGGGTGCCGGCGTCCGCCCCTCCCGCGCGGCCCCTGAATCAGTCCAGCCAGCGCACCAGATAGTAGAGGCGAAACCCCTCGGAGGAACGTGATGGCCCCGAGGCCACGGCGGCGTGGTATCCCTCCGCCGGTCTGGCCGCCGCGCGCGCGGCGGCCTCGTCGGGATGGGCCGTGACGCAGGTTTCCGGGAATCGCTTGCGGTTGCGTTGCGGCGCGTAGATCACGACATAGGCGCTCTGGACCAGTGTCGACTCGGTATCGCTGACCAGGGCGGCGATCGCCTCGGCCATCAGTTCAGCTTCCGGCCCGGTGCCGCGAACTGCATCGCCTGGACCGTCTGTTCCTCGTCGCTGTAATGCGGCCGTTCGTTGCGGCTCAGACCGAGCAGGTCGGCCAGTTCGGCCTCGCGGGCCGCGATCAGGCCCAGGCACATGCGGATGTTTTCCACCGTGTCGCCGTGCAGCGGACTGGGATTTCCGTCCCTGGGCGCGGTATCGCGCACGATGGAGGTCAGCGTCTTGCGCATGGCGCGCATGATCTGCTGTTCCTTGGAGAGTTCGGCGCTGGTTTCCGGGTTTTCCATGCGACCACCTTGTCTGTATGAGTGAAGGCGATCGATTGTCCTCGCTCACCACGAACAGGGTCAACCGCGCGACCGCCATGGGCTTGGCGAGAGGGACGACGCGACAGGTTCGCGCCCACTGGCGGGCTCAAGTAAACTGGCGCGCATGGACAACGACGTGAAAACGACGCCGCGAATACTGGATGACCCCATGAAAACCCTGCCTACCCTCCTCAGCATGATCATCGGCCTGCTACTGGCCGGTTGCGCGAGCAATGGCGACCCGCGTGATCCGCTGGAACCGATGAACCGCGCGATCCATGACTTCAACGAGGGACTCGACCGCGCCGTGCTCAAGCCGGTGGCGACCGGCTACCGCGCGGTGATGCCGGGCTTCGCGCAGACGGGGGTGCGCAACTTCTTTTCCAACCTGGGCGATGTCGGCATCCTGGCCAACGACGTCCTCCAGTTCAAGCTGGAAAGCTCCACCTCCGACGTCCTGCGCATCAGTATCAACAGCACCTTCGGCTTCCTCGGCCTGCTCGACATCGCCTCCGAGATGGGCCTGAACAAGAACAACGAGGACTTCGGCCAGACGCTGGGCCATTGGGGCGTCGGCGACGGCCCCTATCTGGTGCTGCCGTTCTTCGGTCCGAGCAGTTTCCGCGATGGCACCGGTCTGGTGGTCGACATGCAATATGCCGACCTGATCAGGGAGGTCGAGTCAGTCCAGTCGCGCAACCTGACCTCGCTCGTGCGCGTGGTCAGCCGCCGCGCCGACCTCATCGACGCGAAGAACGCGATCGATGCCGCCGCGCTCGATCCCTATGAATTCACCCGCGACCTCTACCTCGAACGGCGGCGGGCGCTGGTCCACGACGGCCGGCCGCCGGCCGTGGAATGAGCGCGGCGGGTCGATGAGCAAGGCCTTTGTAAAGGATGAGACAGCCGTCGAGGAGGATGAGGAGGAAAGCGGCGCGCCGCTCCCCGTCGGCGGCA
>CAZONS010000062.1:0-13991 GCA_964581195.1 uncultured Thiobacillus sp.
CGCGAATGGAGAACGGTTCGACGAAGGTTTCCAGCAGCTTGCGCGCCACCCTTTCCGCATCGTCGGCGCTGACCATGTCTTCGAGAATGATGACGAACTCGTCCCCTCCCAGACGCGCCACCGTATCCTCCTCGCGCAACTGTTGTCTCAGGCGCTGCGCCACGGCCTGCAACAGGGCATCGCCCACCGGGTGGCCCAGGCTGTCGTTGACGTGCTTGAAATGATCCAGATCGAGGAACAGCAGGGCCACCCGGCCGCCTACGCGACGCGCTCTTTCCAGGGCGTGCAGGCAGCGTTCGTTGAACAGCAGGCGGTTGGGCAGATCGGTGAGCGCGTCGTAATGGGCCAGCCGATCGATGTGCTCGGCCGCTCGTTTCTGCTCGGTGATGTCGAAGAAGATGCCGATGTAGTGGGTGATCTCGCCCTGATCGTCCCGCACGGCCGTGATGCTTTGCCACATCGGGATGACATGGCCGTCGCGGTGCCGGTCCCAGATCTCGCCCTGCCAGCCGCCGTCGCGCGCCAGCGTCGCCCACATTTCCCGGTAGAAGGCATCGTCGTGGTGTTCCGATTTGAGGATCTGCGGCGTCCGCCCCACCGCTTCGGCCATCGTGTAACCGGTGATTTCGGTGAAGGCCTGGTTGACCCGCAGGATGGTGCCATCCGGCGCGGTGATGAGAATGCCGTTGAGGCTAGTATCGAACACGGTGGCGGCCAGACGCAGTCTTTCCTCGGCCTCGCGCTGGTGGGTGATGTCCTGAATCGTGCCGATCGAACGCAGCGGGGTGCCGTCATTGGCATAGTGGGTGGTGCACCGCTCATTCACCCACTTCACCCTACCGTCCGCGAACAGCAAACGGTGCACGATGTCGTATTCCTTGCCCGCGTGCAGGGAATCCAGATAAGCCTGATTCACCTTTTCCCGGTCATCCGGGTGAATCGCGGCAAGAAAGGCGTCATAGGAGGCGCCGAACTCCCGCGAATCGACTTCGAAGATGCGATATACCTCGTCGGACCAGGACAGCCTGTTGGTTGCAAGATCCAGTTCCCAACTGCCCATGTGGGCCAGACGCTGCGCTTCCTTGAGCAGGAACTCGCTGCGTCGCAGGCGTGCTTCCTGCTTCTTGAGCAGGGTGATGTCGGTGGCGTTGACCACCGCGCCTTCCTCCTTGCCTTGCGGGTCGTGCAGCATGGCGGCGTCGAACAGATAGTGCCGATACTGGCCCGTGCAGCCGGCCAGACGATGCTCGGCGGAATAGTTGCCCTGTCGCCGGATCGTCTCGTAGAGCGGCGAGTGCACCGTCCAGGGCAGCGCGGGCAAACGCGTCGACAGCGCCGCGCGTTCTTCCTCCGGGAGCAATCCGTCGAGCGCCCGCCCTTCCAGGTCTCGCGCCGCCTCACCCAGGGCTTCCTCGCAACGGCGGTTGGCCAGGCGCACCAGACCATCCGGCCCGAGTACGATCACCAGGCTGCCGGCGGTGTCCATGACCCGTTGCACGAAACCGCTCAGCGTGCGTTGTCCCTGATGCGCGGTACGTAGCGCATTACGCTGTGCCTCCACCTCGCGCAACATGACATCACTCTGTTCGGCGCCGGCCAGCATCTGCGCTTCCAGGGCGGTATTGGCCAGGCGCAACGCCTCGACTTCAGCGCGCAGCCGTTCCAGTTCGTCAGACACGATCCACTCCCAGCCAGCCGCGCAACACCTCCAGGGTTTCTTCCACAGCGGCCCGCATTTCCACCGAAAGCACCGGATGGAACGGCGTCAGGGCCGCCGCCTCGGCGGTGACGATGCGCAGGCGCGGCGGTGTCCCCAGTGCCGCCAGGGCGCGCAGCAGATAGCCGACCCCGGCGCCATGTCCAGGTAGCGGGCAGTCCTCGATGCAAACGCGCGGATCCGGATAGGCGAGGCGGCCGGGATGTCCCGCCGGTTCGGCGGCATCGATCACGATGGCCTCGGTGCAACCGTCGAACAGCGCGAGCGCATCGAGCCCGCGCGTGCCCGCGTCGAACACCCGCACATTGGCGGGCAGTTCCAGTTCCGCCAGGCGGCGACAGACGGCGGCGGCGAAACCGTCGTCGCCGTGCAGGTCGTTGCCAAAGCCGATCACGTGGCGCATCGGGAGAGCGTCGATCATGGCGCGAATCGCAGTTTCCTGCCGCTGCCCAGCAGATGCACGGTGCAGACCAGACAGGGGTCGTGGGAACGGATGAGGTGGCCGATTTCCACCGGGTCGTCGGGGTCGCTGACCTCGATGCCGATCAGGCTGCGTTCCCAATGGCCCATCTCGCCGGAACTGTCCCGTGGCGAGGCGTTCCAGGCGGTGGGGGTGACGATCTGATACTTCTCCACGACGCCATCCCTGATCTTCACCCAGTGCCCGAGGGCGCCACGCGCGGCCATGACCAGGCCGCAACCCTGGCCGTCGCGCTCGCTCCCGGCGGGCGGAGAAAGGTAATGCGGCGCACCGATGTCGGTGGCGAGTTCGTCCAGCATCCGCCGCGCCCACAGCAGTTCCACGCCGACGCGGCGAACGCGAGCGAACTGGCGCAGCCAGGCACTGCCGCCCTCCGCCGCGTGCAACGAGGCGATGAGCGGATCACCGGCGATGAGAAGTTCCGCCAGGGGGCCGGTCTGAACCACGCGGCCGCCATAGCGCGGCGCCTTGGCCCAGGTGTAGCGATCACTGTCCGGCTGGTAGTCGGGAATGGTTTCGCCATCAAAGGGGTGACGCCCACCAGCGTAAGGTCGGAACCAGGAGTGGCGCACATGTTCGGTGATCAGGCCCTGATCCAGCGGCTGGATCCGGCCACTGTCGGCGTCGAGAAAGCCGGCTGGCAGGAGGTGTGAACCGGGCTGTCGCGGGTCGCACCAGGAACCGAAGCTGAGCATGTGCGGCGTGCCGGCGCCGAGTCGGTGCATGTCCAGCGAGCGGGCGAAGCGGGTCATCAGGCCGAGGGCGGAGGCGGCGCGCTCAGGCGCGGCCAGCCATGCGAACAGCGCCTCGGCGCCATCCAGCGCCAGCCACGCCTCCAGCGGCGCGGCGAGGATGCGCCGCTCGTACCAGGCGAGCACCTCGTCCAGCACCGCGCGACAGGCCAGCAGGCGGCGCTCGTCCGGCGGCGTCACCACGCCACCCGGCAACATATAGGAGGAATGCGGCCACTGGCCGCCAAAGTGCGCGACGATTTCCACCGCCCGCCGCGTCACTTGCAGGGTCTCGCGATGCAGGCCGCCCTTGAACGGCTCGAACGCGGCCATCAGATCGGCGTACAGGGGGTGCCCCTGGTAGCGCGCGTTGCAGAAATCCGGCGCGAAGAACAGGAAGGTCTGGCGCAGATCGTTCTGGATACCCTCCGCCATCAGGCAGAGGTTGCGGATCCGCGTGGCGGTGGCCGGCACCGGCAATTCCCAGGCCTGCTCCAGCGCCAGCACCGCGGCATAGAGATGGGCGGTACCGCAGATGCCGCAGACACGGGGGGTGATCACCATGGCGTCGCGCGGCGCCCGCCCGACGAGTATCTGTTCGAAGCCCCGGTAGAGGCTGCCGACGGTGCGGGCATCCACCACCACGCCGTCCTCCAGCGTGACGTCGATCTCCAGATCGCCCTCCACCCGGTTGATGTCGAGCTTGAGTTCCACGCGCGCCATCAGTGCTCCATGGCCTTGTCTTTCACGCGGGGAGGCGCGGCGGCACGGGCGAGATTCTTGTAGGCCATGTAACGCGGTCGTTCGACCCCCAGGGGCAGGCGCAGGGGCACCTCGCCGACCTTCTCGGTGGCAAAGAGGTTCTCATCGCGCGGGAAACCGGGCGACGTGCAGCCGAAACAGGGCACCCCGGCGCGGGTCTTGCTGCTCACCCCATTCCACAGGTCGCTGTTGCATACCGCCTGGGTCATCGGCCCCTGACACCCCAGGTTGAAGAAAAGGCAGGCACGACCTCCCAGTTCTTTCTCTTCGACGTTGTACTCGTGATACTCGTTGCGCGTGCAGCCCTGGTGCACGACGGTGCTGAAGTGGGCGGCGGGCCGATTGAGCGCATCCAGGCGCAAGGGCAGACCGGCGGCAAGCCAGGCCAGAGTCTGGGACATGGCATGCGGATGCGCCGGACAACCCGCGATGTTGATCACCGGCAAGCCGCGCCGCGAACGCCACTCCGGCGGCAACAGGCCGCCTGGTTTGTCCTTGTCGAATTGCAGGCCGATGCAGTCACCGGGATTGGGCGGCGCCGCGTGAACACCGCCGAACGCCGCGCAGGTGCCCATCGCCACCACCACGCCGGCATGTTGCGCGAGGTCGCGCACCCAATCCATCTTGGCGCGGCCGCGGTAGCTGTCGAACTGGCCGGTACCGCGCGGCGCGGTGACGATGCTGCCTTCGATGCAGAGGATGTCGAGTGTCTGTCGGCCCTCCAGAATGCGATCGATCATCCGCTCATGCTCACGCATGGGTTGATGAGACAGGGAAGGATGCCAGAGCAGTTCCACGCCATGACCGGCCAGCAGCCCTTCGAGGCTGGGGGACTCGGCGCTCAGCAGGGCAAGGGAATCACCACCGCAAGCGCCCGTCTGCATCCAGAACAATGTCGCCATCTCGTTTATGCCCACTCGCCATTAACGGTCGATATATAACCAAAGTAGAGTATTTAACGGCCATTTGGGCGGGTTCTTGAATGGTCAATGAATACCGTTGGCCAATCGCCAACCTGTCGAGGCTTCGACAAGCGGCCACCGCCGGCGGGGTCCGCCAGCGGTCGGGACTGGGCAGGCGCCCGACTTAGAGATGCGGCTCGATCATCCGCCGCAGCCATTCATGGAAGTGGATCATGCCGTCCTCCATGGGTGACTGGTAAGGGCCTTCCTGGCTGATGCCCTGCTCCCAGAGGGCCTTGCGACCCTTGTGCATGCCGTAGCAGATGTCATCGTCCTCGATCGCGGTCTCGCGGTAGGCGGCCTGCTCGGCCTCCACGAATTCACGCTCGAACAGGGCGATATCTTCCGGGTAATAGAACTCGACGACGTTGAGGCAGGAGTCGATGCCGGTGGGGATGATGTTGCTCACCACCAGGGTATGCGGATACCACTCGACCATCAATGCCGGGTAATAGGTCAGCCAGATGGCGCCGTGGGAGGGATCCTTGCCGTCGCGGTAACGCTTCACCTGCTGATGCCAGCGGTTGTAGACGGCGCTGCCCGGCTGCGAGAGGTGCTTGTTGATGCCCACGGTCTGCACCGAATACATCTCGCCGTATTCCCATTTGAGTTCGTCACAGTTGACGAACTGACCGAGACCGGGGTGATAAGGCACGACGTGGTAGTCCTCCAGATACACCTCGATGAAGGTTTTCCAGTTGAACTTGTATTCGGTGATCTGGGTGCTGTCGTAGACGAAACCGGAGAAATCCATGTCGGCGGCGACGCCGAGACGGGCGAGGTCGGCATGGATGTCGCGCGGACCGGCGAACAACAGTTTGTTCCAGCTGGACAGCGTGCTCTTGTTGAGATGCAGGCAGGGGTTGTTCGGGAAGTGCGGCGCGCCCAGCAGCTGCCCCTGGGTGTCGTAGGTCCAGCGATGGAAGGGGCAGACGATGTTCTGCGCGTTGCCGCGCCCTTTCAGCATTTGCGCCTGACGATGGCGGCAGACGTTGGACAGGAGTTCGACACCATTGGGGTTGTTCACCAGCATCTTGCCACCGTCATGCAACCAGTCGAGCACATGAAAGTCGCCCTGGCCCGGGGTCATGAGTTCATGACCGACGTAATTCGCCCCATTCCTGAACAGGAGCTGCATCTCCAGTTCATAGATTTTCGGATCGAAGTACCAATGCACGGGAAGCGCCGGGCTGACTTTGGTGAGAAGAGACGAGGCCGCCAGATCAGACATGGCCCAATTCCCCTTGAATCAATGAAAGATAGCTGAAATGGAACTGCAAAACGGCCCGGGATTATGCCCCCCCCACCCCCCCCGGGCAAGGCGGATTCACGCCTGGTCAGTCCATCGTTTCAGTCGAGGAGAGCCGCGAGTTCGTGTTCGCTGAAACCGGCCGCCAAGCGCGCCGCCGTGTTGAACGGTGCGCGAGGGCGCGGCACCCCGGGCTGACCGAGCAATTCTCGGAAAGCCGCTTCCGCCGACAGGCCACGCTGCGCGCAGAGATGGCGGAACCAACGGTCTCCCGCCGCGACATGACCGATCTCGTCGCGCAGGATGATGTCGAGGATGGCGACCCCGGCCGGGTCGCCGAAGCCCTTGAGCTTGCGCTGGATGTCCGGCGTCACGTCGAGCCCGCGCGCTTCCAGAAGACGCGGCACCAGGGCCATGCGGGCAAGCGGGTCGTGGGCGGTCTTCAGGGCCATTTCCCAGAGACCGTCATGCGCCGGCAGGTCGCCGTACTCGCGACCGAGGGCGCGCAGATGGTCGCGCAGAAGGGTGAAGTGGCAAGCCTCCTCGGCCGCCACGCGCAACCAGTCACCGTGGAAGGCCGCGGGCAGGTCAGGAAATCGCTGTACCGCGTCCAGCGCCAGATTGATGGCGTTGAACTCGATATGAGCGAGCGCGTGGATCAGCGCGGCGTGGTTATCGCGGCCATTGAGCTGACGCCTGGGCATGTCGCTGGGCGGTAGCAAAGCGGGGCGCGACGGTCGGCCGGGGATATCGATCGGGGCGCCTGGGTCGCCCGGGTCGAGCAGGCCCGCCCGCCATGCGTCCCAAAGCCGCGTGGCTCCGGCCAACTTGCTCTCGATCCCGCACTCCGCGAGCACGGCGCGGGCCGCGGCATGCACGTTCATGCGGCGAGCCCGCGGTCGAGCGAGTAAAGCCAGTTCGGCCAGAGGCGGGTGACCCCCCAGCCGAGACCGACGCCGACGCTGTTGGCGGCCATGTCGAGGATGTCGCCCTGGCGATGATCGGTCAGGCTCTGCGCGATTTCCAGGGCCAGCCCCAGCAGCACGAACATCAGGGCGAGTCGGCAGTGGCGGCGGTCGATCTGGCTCCACCACCCCATCAGGCTGGCATAGGCCAGCAGGTGGCCAAGCTTGTCACTCTGGGAAAATTCGGCGGAGGGCGGGTTCGGCGTCAGCGACAGGTAGACCACCGCCAGCGCGAGCCCCCACCCCAGACTCAGCCAGAGCAGGTTCCAGGAGAGTGCCCTCCTCGGCGGAGCCGATCCGTCGCCGGCGTCCTCCGGCGTTCGGTCCGGCGCGGGCCTGGCGAGCGACATCAGCGGTATTCCACCAGATCCTCCAGCGGCAGACGCAGCTTGTCGCCCGATTCGCCGGCACAGTAACCGAAGGCCAGGATCAGCGCCGGCTCGTATCGCGCCGGATCGATTCCGAGTTGGCGCCGAACCTCGCCGGCCTCGAAGCCGCCGATGGCGCAGGAATCCAGACCCGCGGCCGTGGCTGCGGTCATCATGTTGGCGGCGGCAATATGGCACTGGGTGATGCTCCAGGCCTTGACGTCGGTGGCGGCATGGAAGCCGCGATAGTTCTTCAGCGCGCCTTCGAACTGGTCGCCCGGATACTCGCGCGCCAGCAGTCGGCGGATGTATTCCGAATC
Organism: uncultured Thiobacillus sp.; assembly: GCA_964581195.1. Classification (GTDB taxonomy): domain Bacteria; phylum Pseudomonadota; class Gammaproteobacteria; order Burkholderiales; family Thiobacillaceae; genus PFJX01. Next base: position 7,556 of record CAZONS010000062.1, read on the forward strand.
AGGCTCCATCTCGGCCAGCTTGGCGAGAATCACCACGACCGCGCCGGCGGTGCCGACCTGTGGCTGGTTGAAACAGGCCGACTGCAGGGCAAGCAGATCATCCGGCGCCGTCAGAACCACGAATTTCCAGTGTTCCAGACCAAAGGACGAGGGAGACAGACGCCCCGCCTCCAGAATGAAGGTCAGATCGTCTGCCCGCAGCGTCCGTCCCGACTGAAACAGATGGCAGGCGAAGCGCTTTTTGAATAACTCAAGCAGTTGTTGTTTCATGCTGGAACACTCTGTAAAAGAGCGGCATTCTACGCGCCCTCGCATCACGCACCGCGACCCCAGATGGGCATTCCTATTCCCGAGTTCAAGGTTCTGCTCTACGGCCCGACGTTTCACCCGGCCGGGATCCGGGCTCGCGCCCGATTTGAGGGCAGCACCCTGGCCGTGTCCGCGCGCGCGGGGTTCTTCCTGGTGACGCCGGACTTGATCACGTTGCGCACGGGTGGATTCGACGGTCGTCAGTGGCTGATCTCCTGGGTCGCTCCGGAAGGCACCTATTCGGCCATGCTGCAGAATGAGGAAGCCCTGGCCGCCTTCATCGAACTCGCCCCTCCGGAACTGTCCAGGCAGCTCACGCAGGTTCACGACAGCCTCACGCGCAGCGGGCGTCGACTGCGAGTGGCGCTTGGCCTGTTCGCGCTGATCGCGCTCACGCTGCTCGGACTGCTCTGGCTGAAAGCCGACCGCATCGCGCACTGGGCCGTTTCGCACATCTCCATCCATCAGGAACGGCAACTGGGCGATATCGCCTTCAATCAGCTACGCCCCTCCCTGACGCTGCTGCGGCGAAGCCCGGTTGTCGACGCGATCACGACTATCGGCCGCCGTCTCACCGACGAATCGACCTACACCTACCACTTCCACATCGCGGTCGATCCTCGGATCAACGCCTATGCCCTGCCCGGCGGACACATCGTGATCAATACCGGGCTGCTCAAGTCGGCGGATCAGGCGGACGAAGTAGCGGGCGTTCTGGCGCATGAAATCAGCCATGTCGAACTGCGGCACAGCCTGCGCAACCTGGTCCACAGTCTCGGTTGGCGGGCATTGCTGGCGGCGGTCACCGGCGATTACACGGGAAAGGTCTGGAACGACATGGCCACGCGACTGATCGACCTGGGCTACAGCCGGGAACTGGAGAGCGAGGCGGATCGGGAAGCGCTGGAGATCCTGCGTCGCGGCCATGTCGCGCCCTATGGCATGGAAAGCTATTTCATCAAGATGTCGCACAGGCAAACCAGCCCGCCAGCCCTGCTCTCCAGCCACCCGACCGACGCCGCGCGACTGGCCGCCCTGCGCAAGGCGATCTCGCTGCGACCAGCGGACGATCCTTATCCACTGGACGTCGATTGGGAGCGGGTGAGGATGGACCTATGACCGGGCGCGGAAGTCGTCAGCAAGCAGAGCTAAACTAGCCCCCCCGACCATCCTGCCTCAGACCATGGCAATACCCCTCCCCCCCACGTTTGAACCCAAGCTGGTCGATCTGGCCGCCCTGCGCCAGAACAGCGTGCTCTTCGCCACGCTCACCGATGAAGAAGCCTGGGAACTGATCCAACTCGCCCGTCTGGAGCATGCGCCCGCCAAGCACGCCGTTTTCCAGGTCGGACAACCCGGCGACAGCCTGCACATCGTTCTGGAAGGACGCGTGAAGGTGAGCCTGCTCTCCGAGGACGGCAAGGAAGCCATCCTCAGCATCCTTGGCGCCGGCGAGGTATTCGGCGAGATGTCGCTGTTCGATGGCGAACCTCGCAGCGCCACGGTCACCACCATGGAACGCTGCCGTTTCCTGGTGCTGAGTCGCAATGCCTTTCTCCCGTTTCTGCAAAGTCGCATGCATGTGATGCTGGAATTGATTGCGGAAATGTCACGAAGATTGCGCGCCACAAATGACCTTGTTGGGAACCTCAGCTTTCTCAATCTTTCGGCGCGACTGGCGCGAATACTGCTCAACCTCGTCCAGCAATACGGCAAGGTGACTCCGCAAGGCATCGTCATCGGCCTGAAATTATCACAGGAAGAACTGGGCAATCTGGTCGGCGTCTCGCGTGAAAGCGTGAATCGCCAGATACGCGTGTGGATCGACTCCGGGTTGATCGCATTCGACCATGGCACCCTCATCGTACTCAATTCCGACGCCCTGTTCCGCGAGGCGCTGGCATCCTGACCCCGGCGGGCTCGACGACACCGGGACCTCACGAATACACGACCGGGTGAGGAAGATCACGGCGGGTTAATGTACTATGGTTATAAGATGTTTCCACGATTCGATTCAATTCAGTCAAATCAACAAATTTCATTGAGTCACGCTCGAATAGCAGCAAATCAGTGCACTCATTTCCCTGGTTCGCAATTTCCTCGTTTTGCTGATCAGAGAAACTCATTCACCCTCGCTCACTGATTTTTCTTCATTGGATTCACAAGGAGATCGACTATGCGCAATACCCTGCTCGCACTCAGTACTTTGACCATCGCCATTGCCTCTGCCGGAATGGGCAGCGCCAATGCAGCCCCTTACTACGACCCCACCAACACCGCCAGCTCCAGTGGCGTCACCACCGGCGCCAATCTGTACAAGACGATTGGCTGCCCGGGTCGCGGCATCCTGGAAAAGCCCTGTGAGGAAGACAAGCCGGCCGTCGCCAAGGCCGCGCCCGCGCCCAAACCCGCCCCCATGCCGGCAATGACCCCCTGCCCGCTGCCGGCGGGCGCCATCACCGGTGACAGCGTGCCCTCCACCGCCGTCGCGGGCCAGTGTTTCGCCAAGGTGGCCCGCCCCGCCACCTTCCGCACCGAAACCGAGCGCAAGCTCGTCAAGGAAGCCAGCGAGAAGATCGAGACCGTGCCGGCCGTCTATGAGACGGTGAAGGAACGCGTCCTGGTCAAGGAAGCCAGCGAGAAGATCGAGATCCTGCCGCCCGTGTACAAGGCCGTGAAGGTTCGTGTCCAGAACGAAGAAATCCAGGAAGTCGTTCCGGCCGTCTATGAAACCGTGAAGGAGCGTGTCCTGGTCAAGGAAGCCAGCACCCGCCTGGTGGAAGTGCCCGCCGTCTATGAGGACGCCGAGGAAAGGGTTCTGGTCAAGCCGGCCTCCAAGACCGCCGTCGAAGTGCCGGCCGTGTATGAGACCGTCACCGAGAAGAAACTGGTGCGCGAGGCCTATACCACCTGGAAACCGGGCACCCAGACCAACCTGCAGAAGATCGACGAGACCACCGGCCAGGTGATGTGTCTGGTGGAAGTGCCGGCCGAGTACCAGACCGTCACCCGCCAGATCGTCAAGACCCCGGCGACCGTGCGTTACATCGATGTCCCGGCTGAATACACGACGGTCAAGAAGCGCGTCCTGAAGACTCCGGCGACCACCCGCACCGTCGAGATTCCCGCCGAATATGCCGAGCGTGAGGTGCGCAAGCTGGTCAAGCCCGCCTCCACGGTCACCAAGGTGGTGCCGGTGGACTACGAGCGCGAGATCATGACCATGGTCCAGCCCGCCACCGAGAAGCGCATCCCGATTCCCGCGGAATACGCCGAGCGTGAGGTCACCAAACTGATCTCGCCCGCCCGTGAGGTGCGCACCCCGGTTCCCGCCGAGTACAGCCAAGTGCCGAAGGAAGTGATGGTGTGCCCGGTTCAGGAGTACTGGACGCCGATCCTGTGTGATGTCAACGCCACGCCGGAAAAGATCGCGGAAATCCAGAAGGCCCTGCGAGCCGCCGGCTTCTACACCGGCGCCATCAACGGCAACACGGATGCCCCGACCATGAACGCCGTGGCCGCCTTCCAGAAGGCCAAGGGCATGCCGGTCGACGGTTACATCAACATCGAAACGGTCAAGGCACTCGGGGTTTCGATCAAGTAATCACGACAACCAGCATTTCCCCGGTCCCCCGGGGAACCTCGAATGCGCCCTCACGGGCGCATTTTTTTGACTCATTCGCGTCAAGCCGTGATGCGAAGCCTCCCCTACCCCCGCTGAACCCGGTCGCCGACAGGGACCCATGAGGTGTCCCGCGTCCTCTCCCGCCCGCGGGCGAAGGGTGAACCGCCAGCCATCCACAGTTCACGCGACCGAGCAATTTTCCTTCGACCGGGGGAACGGGGAACCGCGCATATCAGTGAATAGTGATGGACTTCATAGAACAGGAGGCAGCGGCTGGCCGAGACTTACGCACGTTTCATAATTACCATTCCGAGGTCATCGTGTCCGCCTCCCGTGTTTCCCCTTATCAATTCGTGACGCTGCGCACGCATGATCGACTTCCCCTGCTCGCCCCGGACAAGACCAAGCAGTTGCTGCTGGACTGTTTCACCGATAGCAAGCGTCGGTTCAAGCTGACGGTCGCTGGCTATGCCGTGCTGGATGACCACGCGCATTTCCTGTTCAGCCCACCTCTCGAGCAGGAATGCTCCGGGGTGATCACCGACCTGCTCACCCAGTTCATGCGCGCGCGGCGCAAAGCCCTGCCGCTTCTGGCGCGCGAGACCCAAAAAAGCACCCTGTTCTGGAACAAATCCATCGAATATCGCAGCGCCTACACCCTCGATGAACTGCGCGCCTACCTCGATTTCATCCACTACGACCCGTTGCGCCACGGTCTGGTGGAACGCGCCGCCGAATACCCGTGGTCGAGTCTGCCGGCACGCATCGAACAGGGCCATTATCCGGAAAGCTGGTCCGAGCTCGGGCCACCGGCCAGCATCGCCCTGGTCGCGCGCGATTGCCCACCGCGCCAGTAAACCGCTCCGCCGCACGGACCATTCAGCCTGAAACCGCGCACCAGTCGACCGGGTGGCGCCCGAGCCGACGTGGTCACGCGATGCGGCGTCCGCGCGATTGGCCGAGCAGACCGGCACATGGTAAACAGGGGCCTCGATCAACAGACAGGAACATCGCATGTACCAGGCCGCCCGCATCGGCATCGTATCCATCAGCGACCGCGCCAGCTCCGGCGTCTAAGAAGACAAGGGCTTGCCCGCCCTGAAGGAATGGCTGGGCGGCGCCCTCCACAACCCGCTCGAATTCGTCGAGCGCCTGATCCCGGATGAACAGGCGGCCATCGAGGCCGTTCTGATCGAACTCGCCCGCGAGTGCTGCCTGGTGCTCACCACTGGCGGCACCGGCCCGGCGCCGCGCGACGTGACGCCGGAGGCGACCCTGGCGGTGGCCGACAAGGTGTTGCCGGGCTTCGGCGAACAGATGCGCGCGGTGAGTCTGAAATACGTGCCCACCGCGATCCTCTCCAGGCAGGTCGGTGTCGTGCGCGGCGCCTGCCTGATCCTCAACCTGCCGGGCCAGCCGAAAGCGATCAAGGAAACCCTGGACGGCGTCTTCGCCGCCGTACCCTATGGCATCGACCTGATCGGCGGCCCCTATCTGGAAACGCGGGAAGACGTGGTGAAGGCGTTCCGGCCGAAGTCCGCGATCAGGCCGCCAGCAGACGCTGGATGACCGCCCCCGCGAGCATCATCCCGAACAGCGGTGGCAGATAGGCGATCGTGCCGTTCACCGCCCTTGCGCGGCCCTGGCTCACCGCCTCGGGCGGCAGCGGCGGTCGGCCTGATTCATCGCTCCAGACGCAGAGCACCCCCTTGTCCACGCCCTGGCGTTTCAAGCGTTTGCGCACCAGGCGCGCGAGCGGGTCGACCTCGGTCCGGGCGATGTCGGAGACCTTCACCCGCGTCACATCGAGCTTGTTGCCCGCCCCCATGCTGGCCGCGACCGCCAGACCACGCTGACGCGCCGCCACGATCAGGGCCACCTTGCAGTTGAGCGAATCGATGCAGTCGATGACATAGTCGGCATCGACGGGCAGCACGTCGGGAATGTTGTCCGGGGTGAGAAAGTCGGTCAGCACCGTGAGCCGGCACGCCGGATTGATGTCACGCACCCGTTCCGCCATTACCTCGGCCTTGTTCCGCCCCACCGTGGACAGCAAGGCGGGCAGTTGCCGGTTGATGTTGGAGACCGCCACCGTATCCATGTCCACCAGGGTCAGCCGCCCGACCCCGGCCCGCGCCAGCGCTTCGGCGCACCAGGAGCCGACCCCGCCCAGGCCGGCGAGGAACACGTGGCATTCCGCCAGGCGGGCGACGCCTTCCGCGCCGATGAGGATTTCACTACGGGAAAACTGGGGCGGCGTCATGGCGGGGAAGGTGGAGGTCATGCCGGTCCGGGTCAGTGCAGGGTCGGCCCGGCGCCACAGCACTTCTTGAACTTCTTGCCGGAACCGCAAGGGCAAGGGTCGTTGCGGCCGACCTTGTCTCCGGCGCGGCGCAGGGTCGCGGTGACCCGAGCCTGGGCGGCCGCCTCACGCTGCGGCAGGAAATGCAGGAAGAGGGTTTCGATCAACTCGGGGATCAGGTCGTAGGCGGCGCGGATGGC
>CAZONS010000063.1:0-13794 GCA_964581195.1 uncultured Thiobacillus sp.
ATCTCGCCATTCATTTCGCCAGACTCTCTTTTTCCATCAGGATGTAGGTGTTGTAGGCATTGCGCCGATGCGCCTCGCGGAATGCCGGCATCTTCTCGTACATCGACCAATCGGTGTTGTCATAGGCCTCGTCGAAGGGGGTCAGGTCCTCGACCGCGCGTCCCATCCGCTGTCGCAAATAGCGCAGGTAATCACGGGTCAGGGTGAGGTCGCCAATGGGGTCGTCGGAAGCGCCGCCATGGCCCGGCACCAGCACCTTCGGCTGCAACGCGATCAACCTGTCCAGCGCGTTCAGCCAGCGCTTCGAGTCGGCATCACCGACAAAGGGCACGCGACCCTTGAACACCAGGTCGCCCGCATACAACACGCCATCTTCCGCCACGAACATCGCCAGATCATCCGGCGAATGCGCCGGGCCGACATGACGAATCTTGAAATGCACGCCCCCCAGTTCGAAGTCGGTATCACCGGACAGCCAGACATCGGGCACGGGGAAGCGCTGCGTCTCATCGTTGATCCAGCGGCCCAGAAGATCCTTGCGCTGCTCGAGGCGCAGACGCCAATCCTCGGAGCCGACCGTGTGACGGGCGGTTTCGAACGCCCAGATTTCCGCCCCGACATCCTTGAAGGCCTGGATGCCATAGTAGTGGTCGGCGTGATAGTGGCTGACGATGACGCGCTTGATCGGCGCCGGGGTCACCTCGCGGATGCGCTGGAGCATCTCCGAAGCCAGCGAGGGCGAGCCCAGGGTATCGAACACCACCACGCCCTCCGCCGTGACCACGAAGCCCGCGTTCGACATGAAGCCCTCATTCGCCAGGCTGGCGGCGCCGGGCAGGCCAGGAATGTAGTAACTGTGGGGCGCGAGCCGTTCGGCCGTCACTTGAACCGAGACGGGGGGATAGACCGGAGCGGCGCCCGCGAGCGTGGTGAAACATAATGAAATCATGAGGATGAGGTTACGCATATCGTGCTCCGGTTGAGGATCGTCTGATTATAGGGAGGCCTGTCGGCGACCAGATGTAGTATCTTCGGACGCCCGAAGCCCTCATTTCGTGCCCGTGATTGTCAAGAAACTGCTGCCCTTCCTGTTGGCCTTCGTGCTGCCCGTCGTCGCCATCTATGCCTGGTGGGGCGGATTCAGCCCCGTGGATATCCGCGAAGCGGTGCGCGGCCCCTATACCTACGCCTATCTGGAGCATCGGGGTGACTACTCCAAACTGCCTGAACTGGCCGCGGAGGTGCGCGATCTGCTGAGAGGCGTCGAGCATGGCCAGCCCATCACCGTGCTGTTCTCCAATCCGGATCTGGTCGATGTCGGCCAGCGTCGCGCCCATACCGGCTATCTGGTCGCCGCGGGCACCCAGGTCCGCGCCCCCCTGCGCATCGACAGCGTTGCGTCCAGACCTGTGCTGATCGCGCAGGTGCGCGCCGGGCACCTGCTGGCCCCCAGCCGCGCCTATCCGGCGCTGGATCGTTATCTGCAAGCCCGCGGTTCCGGGATCCAGATGCCCACGGTGGAACTCTACGAGCCATCCGGCACCCCCCTGCGCATGGGCCTGCTCACTGTTGAGATGCCACGCCCATGAGCCTGTCGATCGCGCTCGCGGCCCTGATCTGGTCGCACTTCCATCCACACAAGCCGGAGTTGCCGGAACGCCTGGCCCTGCGGTGGCATGCCTGGTTGCTGGATAGTTTCAACGCCGGCCAGCATCACCAGGGTGTGCTCGCCTGGGGTGCGGGCGTATTGGTTCCGGCCCTCGCCATCGGCCTGCTCGCCAGCCTGCTGGGCGATGCCCTGGCGGGCCTGGGCTGGGCATTCGAGGTGCTGGTGGTCTACTTCGTGTTGGGTTTTCGCGAGGCCTCCTTTCATGCGGCCGCCATTGCCCGCGCACTCCAGGAGTCGAACTTCGAGCGGGCGCGTGACAAGTTGCAGGCCTGGCGCCCAGGCACCTTGCCCGCCGGCGATGGCGACAGCATCGCCCGTCTCACGGTGGAGGAAACCCTGAAGGTGGCACTATCCAGCCTGCTCGGTGTGCTGTTCTGGTACTTCCTGCTGGGTGTGGCCGGCGTGGTGGCCTATCGGCTCGCCTTCCTCTGTCGCGATCTCTGGCATGAACAGCCGGAATTCGACGCCTTCTCGGTTCGCGCCTGCGTTGTGCTCGACTGGATTCCGGCGCGCGTCGCCGCCTTCAGTTTCGCCATCGTCGGCAACTTCCAGGATGCACTGGAAAGCTGGCGAGGCCAGGCGCATGCCTGGGGCGATGAGAATCAGGGCATTCTGCTCGCCGCCGGCGCCGGTGCCCTGGGCATCGGCCTGGGGGGCGGCGTCACTGTCGCGGGCGGAGAGTTGCTGCGCCCGAGCCTGGGGCTGGAAGACGCGCCCGGGCCTGACAGCATCGATGGCGCCATCGCCCTGGTCTGGCGCGCCGCCATGCTCTGGCTGGCGGTGGCGGGCCTACTCTGGCTGGGAAGTCTGTAGCCGCGGCCGATCGCGCGCGTCCCCGCGATTCCTGGGCATGAGGCGAATAGTGGTGATCAGCCGGCCCTCGAACCAGGTGTCGTATCCCACTTCGTCACGGCCGTGATCGTCCTGACCGATGCGCACGGTGAATCCGGGTTGCGCGGCGGGCGTCAGGGACTCGTAACGCAGGTCGCTGTCGCCCAGGCTCACCGTCATCGTCACCCGCATCGGGTAATAGCCATCGAGGAAGCGGCGCATGTACGGGCCGTTTCTCAGAACATAGCCATTGGGCAAGTCGTCCAGCAGCGCGCGCGACTCGGCCTCGATGCAGATGAGGGCATTGCGCTGGATGTTCCGCAACTGCACCGAGTGGTTTTCAACCCATGCACGCTCGATGTTTGCCGAACGGAGAATGCGCAGCCCGCGGATGCGGTCCTCGCTATAGACGATTTGAGTATCGGGCACCGCATCGAGGTGCTCATGGCACTGTTCCAGTTTCACCCAGCCGCTGACCAGGCTGTCCGCGCTCAAGGTGATGTGGTTCAGGTGATGATGCGGCTTGCCCTCGGGGGGGCTGACCAGGAAATGCAGCTCGCCTTCGTTGACCTCATCGATATTCTTAAAGAAGAGCTCTTCCTCGCTCGGCGCCGCCCACGCGAGCAGCGGCAGCAGGGCAAGAAGCAGCGCGCTAGCGCATACCGGCGGCGCTGGGCAGGACACGACGGGCGCCATTGAAACGTGTGGCCCAGTATTTCTGGGACATGCTCGATACCGTGACCTGCTTGGTACGGCTGCTGCTGGCATGCACGAACTCACCGTTACCGGCATAAATGCCGACATGGGAATTGTCGCGCTTGCGGGTATTGAAGAAGACCAGATCGCCGGGCTCCAGCGCTTCCCTGGCCACCGGCTCGCCTTGCTTGCTCATCTCGCTGGCGCTGCGCGGCAGGCTGATATCGGCCGTTTCCTTGTAGACCCGCTTGACGAAACCACTGCAATCCAGACCCTTTTCGGGGTCGCTGCCACCGAACCTGTAGGGTGTGCCGATCATGCTCAGGGCCTTGAGCAAGGGCTTTGTCTGGGTGGAGATGCTGTCGGAAAGGGTATCTTCCGCGTGGAGCGCCGGGACAGCCATGAGGGCCGTGATCATGAACAGGAGCGTGGGCAGGGTGCGCATGCGGCGGGCTGTCTGGAGCTGACAAAAAAAGTTGGGCGATTAGGCCATTAACGCGCTAGCTTTGTCTACCATCATGCCACGCACACATGGCGACCCTGGTTTAACAGATCGCCCCAACCCAATGATTATCAAGAAATGACACCCAAGCATGCTGCGTGAAACCTTGTCGATGGTGCGTGATCTGCCGCGCCTGCATGAGATCACCTCGGTCCTGATCCGCTACGGCTGGGGCGATGTCGTGCGGCTGATGGGCATCGCGCGCTTGCTGGAACGCGCCGGACGCCTGTTGCACTGGCAGACCAGCAGCGACATCAGCCGCCTCGATCTACCGGTGCGAATCCGGCTGGCGCTGACCGAACTCGGTCCCACCTTCGTCAAGCTGGGGCAGGTCCTGGCGACCCGGGTCGATGTGTTCCCGCCGGCCTGGATCGAGGAATTCGAGCATCTGCACAGCCGCGTGCCACCCGTGCCATTCGACATCCTGCGGCCCCACCTGGAGGCGGTCTGGGGCCGGCCGGTGGAAGCGGTGTTCGCCAGCTTCGAGACCGTGGCCTTCGCGGCGGCCTCCATCGCCCAGGTGCACCGCGCCACCCTGCATGACGGCACCCGCGTGGTGGTCAAGGTGCGGCGGCCCAACATCGAGGACAAGATCGAGGCCGACCTTCGCCTGCTGGTGCATCTGGCCAAGCTGCTGGAACTCGAGGTCCAGGATTCACGCCGTTATCACCCGGTCCAGATCGTCGGCCAGCTGCGCCGCTCGCTGATTCGCGAGCAGGATCTGATCATGGAGGCGCGCAATCTGGATATTTTCGGCAAGCGCTTCGCGGGCGATCCCACCGTGCATATTCCGAAGGTGTTCTGGGAGTACTGCGGCGACGGGGTCAACGTGCAGGAGGAACTGATCGGTATCGACGGCAACGATTTCTCCCACGCCCGCGCCGCGGGCATGGATCTCAAGCTGCTGGCCGCGCGCGGCGCCGATGCCGTGCTCAAGATGATCCTGATCGATGGTTACTTCCATGCCGACCCGCACCCCGGCAATGTCATCTACCAACCGGGCAACGTGGTGGGCATCATGGACTTCGGCATGGTCGGACGGGTCACCGATGCGCGCCGGGAACAACTCATCGATTTCCTGCAGGCGGTCGTCAGCAAGGATGAGATGGGCATGCTCAACGTGCTCAGCAATTGGGCCGGCGATGCGGAGATCGATGAATCGAAGCTGGCCTACGACCTCTCGGAATTCGTCTTCACCTACGACAACCTGGCGCTGAAGGACATCCAGGTCGGGCCGCTGCTGGCCGAGGTCACCGCCGTCATGCGCGAGAACAACCTCGCGCTTCCCCCCGATCTCACCCTCCTGTTCAAGGCCCTGATCACGCTGGAAGGACTGGGCTACCAGCTCGATCCGGATTTCCACATGATCGATCACCTCAGCCCCTTCGTGGAGAAGGTGCTGGAACTGCGTTATTCGCCGCAAGCCTTGTCCAAGCGCGCGCGTCATGGGCTCAAGGAACTGGCCGATGTGCTGTTCGGGCTGCCCAGGGATGTCGCGCGGCTGTTCCGCCAGGCCAGGCGCGGGCGCATGCGCATCGACCTCGACCTGAAACGCCTGGATCATTTCGGCCTGCAGCTGAACCAGGCCGCCAATCGGCTGACCATGGGCGTGCTCACCGCCTCGCTGGTGGTCGGCTCCAGCATCATCATGACCGTGGACAGCGGCCCGATGCTGTTCGACCTGCCGCTGTTCGGCCTGATCGGTTTCCTGGTCGCCTTCTTCAACAGCGTCTGGATCGTTCTGTCGATCTGGCGCTCGGGCAAGGATTGAACCGCTTACCCCTGAAGTTTCCGGCCGTCCGGCCGATATGTTCGTTACAATTTTTTCCGAAGGGGTGAGAAATGAAACGTTGCGTCAGGCTGGCCTTGCTGGGGATGTTGTTGAGCGGCTTCACCGCCGTTCCCTTTCCGCGCGCGCTCGCGGCGGATCTGCCGCCCATGAGCGATGCCGAGAAGGAAAAGATCCGCCTCATCGTCAAGGAAGTCATTCGCGAGTACGCGGCCACCCTGAACGAAAAGCAGGGACACGGCGCCGCTGACGACATCGTCAAGGACATTCGCCAGGCGAATGCCAATTTCATGCGCAGCCACGCCCCGGCCTATTACCAGCCCTTCCTGGACAGCCAGCACCCGCGCGCGACGGTCATCACCTGTTCCGATTCACGTGTCCACACCCACGCCCTGGATACCTCGCCGGACGGCGATCTGTTCATGATTCGCAACATCGGCAACCAGATCGCGACGGCCGAGGGCTCGGTGGAATACGGCGTGCACCATCTGCATACCCCCCTGTTGCTGATCGTGGGCCATTCGGCCTGTGGCGCCATCAAGGCGGCTGCCGGCGATTATTCCAAGGAATCCGCGCCCATCCGTCGCGAGTTGGATACCATCCAGATTCCCAAGGGCGATCCAGGCATGAGCAGCATCCAGTTGAATGTGAACAATCAGGTTCGCCAGGCGATGAGCAAGTTCGAAGCCGAAGTCCTCAGCGGCCGCCTCAGCGTGGTGGGCGCGGTGTATGACTTCCGGAACGACATGAAGCGAGGACAGGGCAGGTTGAACATCATCAACATCAACGGCGAGACCCATCCGGGAAAAATCAGCGCGATGGGGATGATGAGCGAGGCCCCCGCCGCGGCGCGCGCCGAACCCAAGAAGCGCCGGCCATTGCCGAAGCGGTTCGCCCCCATCGCTCCCGAGCCCGAACACGAAGCGCCGGCGAAAAAAGCCAAGCCGGATCATTGAACCGACCTTCCCACACGAAAGGACAGCGATAACATGGAACGCATCTACAACTTCAGCGCCGGCCCGGCGGTATTGCCTCGTGAAGTCCTGGAACAGGCTCGCGACGAACTGGTCAACTGGCAGGGCTGCGGCATGTCGGTCATGGAGATGTCGCACCGCGGCAAGGAATACATGGGCATCCAGGCGCAGGCCGAGGCCGATCTGCGCGAGTTGATGGGCATTCCCGCCAACTACAAGGTGCTGTTCCTGCAAGGCGGCGCCTCCAGCCAGTTCGCGATGGTTCCCATGAACCTGCTGCGCGGCAAGACCAGCGCCGACTACCTGAACACCGGCGAGTGGTCCAAGAAGGCCATCAAGGAAGCCAGGAAATACGGCGGCGTGAGCGTGGTGGCCAGTTCCGAGGACAGGAACTTCTCCTATGCCCCGACCCAGGATGCCTGGAAGCTGGACCCGAACGCCGCCTATGTGCACTACACCCCGAACGAAACCATCGGTGGCGTCGAGATCTTCTGGACACCGGAGACCGGCAATGTACCGCTGGTGGCCGACATGTCCTCCTGCATCCTGTCGCGACCGATGGATGTCTCGAAATTCGGCCTGATCTACGCGGGCGCCCAGAAGAACATCGGCCCGGCGGGCGTGACGGTGGTGATCGTGCGCGATGACCTGATCGGCCAGACCGTGGCTGGCACGCCGACCATGTTCGACTACAAGACCCATGCCGACAACGAGTCCATGTACAACACGCCCCCGACCTACGGCATCTACATCGCCGGCCTGGTGTTCAAGATGCTGAAGGCCAAGGGCGGCCTCGCCGCGATGGAACAGCAGAACGTGCTCAAGGCCAATCTGCTGTACGACTACATGGATGCCACCGATTTCTACAATTCGCCGGTCGCCAGGGAAAACCGCTCGCGCATGAACGTGCCGTTCACACTCAAGGACGCCGCGCTGGACGAGGATTTCCTCAAGGGTGCCAAGGCGCGCGGCCTGGTGCAGTTGAAGGGACACCGCTCGGTGGGGGGCATGCGCGCCTCCATCTACAACGCCATGCCCGTCGAAGGGGTGCAGGCGCTGGTCGACTACATGAAGGAATTCGAAAAGACGCGTGGCTGAGGTGTCGTGCGTTTAGTGCCTCACTGCCGGCCGGCGCCCAGGCGCCGGCTTATCTTTTATCCACCGGAGAGAGATGAAGCATGGCCAAGACCCGGAAGATCCTGACCCTCAACGCCATTTCCAGAAAGGGCCTCGCCCGCTTGCCGCAGCACTATGGCGTCGGCAACGACATCGCCGACCCCGATGCCATTCTGGTGCGCTCGCAGGTAATGCATGAAATGCCGATCGCGGCATCCGTGCTGGCCATCGGTCGCGCCGGGGCCGGCACCAACAACATCCCGGTGAAGGCGATGAGCGAGCGTGGCGTGGTGGTGTTCAACGCCCCCGGCGCCAACGCCAACGCGGTGAAGGAACTGGTGATCGCCGGCATGCTGATCGGCGCGCGCAACCTGTCGCCGGCGCTGCGCTTCGTGGCCGGCCTGGAAGGCGACGACGAATCCCTGCACAAGCAGGTGGAGGCGGGCAAGAAGCACTTCGTCGGCCATGAACTTCCCGGCCGCACCCTGGGCGTGGTCGGCCTCGGCGCGATCGGCTCCATGGTGGCCGATGCCGCCATCCGCCTGGGCATGCACGTGATCGGCTTCGATCCGGAGATCACCGTCGAGGCCGCCTGGCGTCTGCCTTCCCAGGTGAGGAAGGCGAGCTCGGTGGACGAACTGGTCAAGCATGCCGACTTCATCAGCCTGCATACGCCGCTGGTGCCCGCGACCCGTGACCTGATCAATGCCGAGCGGGTGAGATCGATGAAGAAGGGCTGCGTGCTGCTCAATTTCGCGCGCGACGGCATTGTCAACGAGGAAGCCGTGCTGGCCGGCCTCAACGACAACAGGATGCAGGCCTATGTCTGCGACTTCCCCAGCAACCTGCTGCGCCAGCATCCGCGTTTCGTCGCGCTGCCGCACCTGGGCGCATCCACCGAGGAAGCGGAGGAGAATTGCGCGATCATGGTGGCCGAGCAGGTGGCCGACTACCTGGAAAACGGCAACATCCTCCATTCCGTGAATTTCCCCAATCTGTCCATGCCGCGTGAATCGGGCTTTCGCCTCGCCATCGCCAACGCCAACGTGCCCAACATGCTCGGCCAGATCTCGACCTCGCTGGCCGAGGCGGGCCTCAACATCCACAACATGGTGAACAAGTCCAAGGGCGACATGGCCTTCACCCTGGTGGACGTCGACAGCGCCCCGACCGCCGCCGTCATTGCCGGCCTCGCCGCGATCGAGGGGGTGTTGCGCGTGCGCTACCTGCCCATCGAACCGTCTCCCGAATAACCAACCATTGCCACACCATGAACGAGCAACTCACCCGCCTGCGTGACCGTATCGACAACATCGACGAGGAAGTCCTGCGTCTGCTCAACGAGCGCGCGCGCCTGGCCCAGGACATCGGTCACCTCAAGAAAGGATCCATCTACCGCGCCGAGCGCGAAGCCCAGGTGGTGCGCCGCCTGCAGGCCGCGAACACGGGTCCGTTGCCGGCGGAGTCCATTTCCGTGCTGTTCAAGGAAATCATGTCCGCCTGCCGCGCCCTGGAACAACCCCTGACCGTGGCGTACCTGGGACCGCAGGGCACCTTCTCGGAAGCCGCCGCGGTCAAGCATTTCGGCCATGCGGTCAATGGGCTGCCCTGTGCCGACATCGACGAGGTCTTTCGCGCCGTCGAGCGCGGCGGCGCGGGCTTCGGCGTGGCGCCGGTGGAAAACTCCACCGAGGGCGCGGTCAATCGCACCCTCGACCTGTTGCTGAGCAGCCCGCTGAAAATCTGCGGCGAGGTGAAACTGCGCATTCGCCAGCATCTGATGCGCCGGGGCGACGGCCTGCAAGGCATCGAGGTGGTCTATTCCCACGCCCAATCCCTGGCCCAGTGCCATGAATGGCTCGGCCAGCATCTGTATGGCGTCAAGACCATCCGTGTCACCAGCAATGCCGAGGCGGCGCGCATGGCGTCGGAAAACCCCAACGCGGCCGCGATCGCCGGCGAACTGGCGGCGGAACACTACGGGCTGAACATCATCGCCCGCGATATCGAGGATGAACCCAACAACACCACCCGTTTCCTGGTGCTGAGCGCGGAGGACGCGGCGCCTTCCGGGCATGACAAGACCTCGCTGGTGCTGTCCACCAAGAACCGACCCGGCTCGCTGCTGGAACTGCTGGCGCCCCTGGCCGGCCACAACATCGGCCTGTCCAAGCTGGAGTCGCGTCCCGCCCGCAAGGGCGGCTGGGACTACGTGTTCTATATGGACATCGATGGCCATCGTCTGGATCACCAGATCCAGCATGCCCTGCCCGCCGTGGAGGAACATTGCACCTTCCTCAAGGTTCTGGGTTCCTACCCGGCCTCGGTCTGAGTGGAGGATCGCTTCATGATTCTCCGCGACCTGGCTCCCGCCCATATCCGCGCCATCGCGCCTTATCAACCGGGCAAGCCGATCAGTGAACTGGCCCGTGAAATGGGCCTGGCAGAAGCCGACATCGTCAAACTCGCGTCCAACGAGAACCCTCTCGGCGTCAGCCCGAAGGCACGTGCCGCGATCGCCGCCCACCTCGATGAACTGGCCCTGTACCCGGACGGCAACGGCTTCGAACTGAAAACCGCCATCGCCGCGAAACTCGGCGTGGACACCGCCGGCATCGTCCTCGGCAACGGCTCCAACGACGTTCTCGAACTGGCGGCGCGGGCGCTGCTCGCCCCGGGCCTCTCCGCGGTCCATTCCGAGCATGCCTTCGCCGTGTATCCGCTTGCCATCCAGGCCACTGGCGCGCGCGGCATCGCGGCGCCGGCGCGCGACTACGGCCACGACCTGACCGCCATGCGCGAGGCCATCGAGGATGACACCCGCCTGGTGTTCATCGCCAATCCGAACAATCCGACCGGCACCCTGCTCGACGCGGCCGCGCTCCATGCCTTTCTCGCCTCGCTCCCGGCCAGCGTCGCCGTGGTGCTCGACGAAGCCTATGGCGAGTACCTGGACGCGGAACTGCGCGCGCCCTCGACCCGCTGGCTGGCCGAATTTCCCAACCTCATCCTCACCCGCACCTTTTCCAAGGCCTATGGTCTGGCCGGATTGCGCGTCGGCTACGCCCTGGCCCATCCCGAGGTGGCGGACCTGCTCAATCGCGTGCGGCAACCCTTCAACGTCAACTGCCTGGCCCTGGCCGCCGCGACGGCGGCGCTCGACGATCACGACTTTCTTGCCCGAACCCGGTCGGTCAATGATGCCGGCATGGCGCAACTGCTGGCCGGCTGCGCAGAACTGGGCCTCAGCCACATCCCCTCGCATGGCAATTTCGTGTGCGTCGAGGTCGGCGATGCCGGCAAGGTTTTCCAAGCGCTGCTACAACGTGGCGTGATCGTCCGCCCGGTCGGCAATTACGGCCTGCCCAGGCATCTGCGCGTGAGCATCGGTCTGCCCGAGCAGAATGCGCGCTTCCTGGCCGCGCTGACAGCAATCCTGGAGCCGGCATGATCAAGCATCTGGTCGTCATCGGCACCGGCCTGATCGGCGGATCCTTCGCCCTGGCGCTGAAACGCAAGGGCCTGGTCGAGCGCGTCACCGGTGTCGGCCGGGGTCGCGCCAATCTCGAACACGCGCTGAAGATCGGCGTCATCGATGACATCGGCGACAGCGCGACGGCGGCCATCAAGGACGCGGACCTGGTATTCGCCGCGATTCCGGTGGGTGCCATGCCGGCCATGTTCCGCGAACTGGCCGAGGCCCTGCCGGCGGGCGCTCTCCTGACCGATGCCGGCAGCACCAAGATGGATGTCATTGCCGCCGCGCGCGCCGCGCTGGGCGACAAGATCGGCCAGTTCATCCCGGGCCACCCCATCGCCGGCGCGGAGACCAATGGCGCCGGCGCCGCCCACGCGCACCTGTTCGAAGGCAAGCCGGTGATCCTGACGCCCTTGCCGGAGAATCGCGCGGCGGACGTCGATCGGGTGGAACAACTCTGGCAGGCCTGCACCGCGCGGGTGGCCCGCATGACGGAGGCGGACCATGACCGCGTCTTCGCGGCGGTCAGCCACCTGCCGCACCTTGCCGCCTTCGCCCTGATGGAGGAACTCGCGGCGCGCCCGGATGCGGATATCTTCTTCCACTTCGCCGGCACCGGCTTCCGCGATTTCACCCGCATCGCCGGCAGCCACCCGGAAATGTGGCGCGATATCGCCCTGGCCAACCGCGATGCCCTGCTCGGCGAACTGGATACCTACATCGACAAACTGGAAGCCATCCGCGGCCTCATCGAATCACGCGACGGACAGGGTCTTGAAGACCTGTTCGCGCGTGCCCGCCAGGCTCGGCAAAACTGGATCAAAGGCAAACACACATGAGCGAACATCTCGACCTGTCGCCCCTCGCCGGCGCCCGTGGCACGGTGCGCCTGCCCGGCTCGAAAAGCATCTCCAACCGCATACTGCTGCTCTCCGCCCTGGCCAGCGGCCAGACCCGGATCAAGGGGTTGCTCGACTCCGACGACACCCGCGTCATGCTCGACGCCCTGCACCGACTGGGCGTGAACTGGCGGCGAGAGGGCGACGATCATCTCGTCGAGGGAGTGGCGGGCCCCTTCCCGGTGAAGTACGCCAGCCTGTTCCTCGGCAACGCCGGCACCGCCTTTCGCTCGCTGACGGCCGCCTGCGCCATGAGCGGCGGCGACTACACCCTCTCCGGCGTGCCGCGCATGCACGAACGCCCCATCGGTGACCTGGTCGATGCCCTGCGTCAGGCCGGCGCCCAGATCGACTACACCGAAAACGATGGCTTCCCGCCCTTGCACATCCTGCCCCACGAAGGCGATGCCAGTGAGATGAGCGTCAAGGGCAACGTCTCCAGCCAGTACCTCACCGGCCTGTTGCTGGCCGCGCCACTGCTCGGCCGCGAAATCACGGTCGTGGTCGAGGGCGAGCTGATTTCAAAGCCTTACGTCGAGATCACGCTCAACCTCATGAAGCGCTATGGCGTCGAGGTGAAGCGGGAAGGCTGGCAACGCTTCGTCATCCCCGCCGCCACCTACAGGAGTCCGGGCGAGATCGAAGTCGAGGGCGACGCTTCCTCGGCCTCCTACTTTCTCGCCGCCGGCGCCATCGGCCACGGCCCGGTGCGTGTCGAGGGGGTTGGCCGCAACAGCATCCAGGGCGACGTCCGCTTCGCCGAGGCGCTGGCGCGCATGGGCGCGGAGATCGGCTTCGGGCCGAACTGGGTGGAATGCCGCCTCGGCTGCGCCGACCGGCTTCATGCCATCGACCTCGATTGCAACCACATTCCCGACGCGGCGATGACACTGGCCATCCTCGCCCTGTTCGCCAACGGCGCCACCACGCTGTCGAACATCGCCTCCTGGCGGGTCAAGGAAACCGACCGGATCGCCGCCATGGCCGCGGAACTGCGCAAGGTCGGCGCCGAGGTGGAGGAGGGCGCCGACTTCATCCGCGTCACCCCCCCGGCAAAGCTCACCGCCAACGCCGTCATCGACACCTACGACGACCACCGCATGGCCATGTGCTTCTCCCTCATCGCGCTGGGCGGGGTGCCGATCCGCATCAACGACCCGAAGTGCGTGAACAAGACCTTCCCCGAGTATTTCGAGACATTCGCCAGCATCGCTCAGCGCGCGGGGAGCTGTGCGCTATGAGCGACACCCGTGTCCCCGTCATCGCCATCGATGGTCCCTCCGCCTCCGGCAAGGGCACGGTGGCGGCACTGGTGGCCCGAGAACTCGGGTTCC
Source organism: uncultured Thiobacillus sp. (assembly GCA_964581195.1). Taxonomy (GTDB): domain Bacteria; phylum Pseudomonadota; class Gammaproteobacteria; order Burkholderiales; family Thiobacillaceae; genus PFJX01. The sequence goes on from CAZONS010000063.1 coordinate 13,289, forward strand.
ATTACCTGGATAGCGGCGCGATCTATCGCGTCACCGCCCATGCCGCGCAGCGGGCGGGCGTGGCGCTGGAGGACGAAGCCGCCCTGGCGGCGCTCGCGCGCCAGCTCGATCTGCGCTTCGACGGCGTCGAGGTCTATCTGAATGGCACTCCCGTCGGCGATGTGGTGCGTACCGAGGAAGCCGGTCGCGCGGCATCGCGCATCGCGGCGTTGCCGGCCCTGCGCGCGGCCCTGCTGGAACTGCAGCGCGACTTCCGGCGGGCCCCCGGCCTGGTGACCGACGGCCGCGACATGGGCTCAGTGGTTTTTCCTGATGCGACGGTCAAGGTCTTTCTCACGGCGAGCGCCGAGGAACGCGCACAAAGGCGCTATAAGCAGTTGATTGAAAAAGGATTCGATGCTAGTCTCGCCGCCCTGTTGCAAGACCTGAGGGAACGGGACGCGCGTGATGCCGCCCGCTCCGCCGCGCCCTTGCAGCAGTCGGCGGATGCCGAGTTGCTCGATACC
>CAZONS010000064.1:0-13749 GCA_964581195.1 uncultured Thiobacillus sp.
TTCTCGCGCCCGATGGAACGCCCTACACGGTCATGCACCAGGCCAAGGAGTTGCTGCAACTGGCGCGCAACAAAGGGATCGCGCGCGTGGCGGAGGATCACCATCGCGATTGCGCCCTGCTCAAGGCGGCCTTCGGGCGCGAGGGGCCGGATTACGACTTCGGCCCCACGCCGGTGATCTGGTCCGCCCGGGTCTGGCGGGATCTCGATGAACAGTATCTCCAGCCCAGAGACATGACGCTGTGGGACGCCATCCGCGAGCGGCCCAGCGAGTTGCGCTGGTATGGCGAGGCGCTGCTGCATTTCCACAGCATTCCGCTGCTGCCCATCGAACCCTTGTTCCGCGTCTATCACTACAACTGGCAATGGCATGCGCAGCGCCGGCTCGGTGAGGATGTCGAGAAGCTGAAGGGCGAATACCTGGGTGTGCTGTGTCAGTCGAACTGGCAATACCAGCTCGATCATGGTGAGCAGGCCAGGCGCAAGTCCTGGCCTTCGCGCCTGGTTCGCGCGCTCAAATCCCACCTGGCGCGCTACCGATGAACGCGGCAGCCCCCTGGCTGGACGTTTTCCTGCTCTGTCACAACCGCCCGGAATCAGCGAAAGAGGCGATCGAGTCCATCCTCGCACAGGGTGATGAGGGCTTGCGCCTGATCGTCTCGGACAATTCCAGCGATGGGCGCGTGGCCGAGATGCTGGCAACGGGGTTTCCCGACGTGCGTATCGTCCAGCGCGGCGGCCTGCCGGCTTTGGCCCACTTCAATGCCTGCATCGCCGAGGCCGCCGCCGACTACTTCTGCCTGTTCCATGACGACGACCTGATGGGGCCGGAGTTCATCTCCGAAATGCGCCGCGCCAGCAGGCGCTATCCCGATGCCGTCGCGCTCGGCGCCAACGCCTGGGTGGTGAATCTGGAGAGCGGCGCGCGGATACGGAGTTTTCGCGCCTTCGGCCAATACCAGATCATCGCTTCGGCCCGTGATCTGTTTCGCCGCTACTTCGGCCGCCATCAAACCGGCATCGCGCCGTTTCCCGGATATGTCTATCGCACCGCCGCGGCGGGAAAGGAGCGCATTCCGGAGGCCGGCGGCAAATACGCCGATGTCACCTGGCTGCTCAGGCTGGCTTCGCTCGGTCGCATGGTCTGGTGCAACACCCCTCTGATGGACTATCACATCCACGGCGGCAACGACGGCCTGCGGGAATCGCGCCGTGACCGCCTGCGCTTTCTCGGCTTCATCAAACGCTGCCCGGCCTGCGCGAATGCGGCGGATCTGAGCGACTACCGCTATTTTCTCTACAAGAAACTCGTCACCAGCTGCGACGACAACTCCGCGCGGGCGGCGCTGATGCGGCGATTCCTGCGCGGACAGCGCGCGCGCCGCCGCCTGCGTCTGGGCGATCTGGGCGCCATGCTGCGCAAGTCGCTGCTCAAACATCTCACCAGGACTCCGGCATGATCCTCGGCAGCATCTTTCAGGACGGGCACAGCAACAACTCGATGTTCTCCAGCGAGGATTCGGTGCATCGTTTCAACCCCACCTACACGCCCATCGTCCTGCGCCAGGCTTTGCTGGCGCGCGGCATCGAGATCAATACCCCGGATCTCAATGCCGGCCGCGAGGTGGCGTTCGAGTTGCATGTCGAAGGGCGGCCGTTGAGCGAATCCGGACTGCCGCGCTATCTGGTGGCGCTGGAGAACCCCTACATCAACCGCTTCAACGACGACCGCGACTATTTCCGGCACTTCCGGCACGCTTTCACCTGGAATCCGAAGTTCTTCGATCTGGGCAACGTCACCCCCATCCTGGTCCCCAACCAGATCGCCTGGGAACCGTTCGAACCCTACGCCGAGCGCGACCTGTTCGCCTGCCTGATCAACGCCAACAAGGGTTTCCCTCAGGAATTGGCGTGTGATCTCTACCAGGAGCGGCTGCGCGTCATCCGCTGGTACGAGCGGCACGCGCCGGAGCGGTTCGCCCTCTACGGCATGGGCTGGAACAAGCCGGCGCGCGGTTTCGGCGCCTGGAGCAAGCTGCGCCGCCGCGTCGACCGCCTGCGCAGCCAGCTTTACGGCTACAAGCCGTTTCCCAGTTATCGCGGCGAAGTGCGCCTGAAAAGCGAGGTGATGCGGCGCTGCAAGTTCGCCTACTGCTATGAAAACGTGCGAGACCTCACCAATTACGTCACGGAAAAGATCATCGACAGTCTGCTGGCCGGCTGCGTGCCGATCTACTGGGGCGCGGACAACGTCGATGAACTGATTCCGGCCGAATGTTTCATCGATCGCCGCCAGTTCGCCGACATGCCTTCCCTGCATGCGTATCTCGAAGCCATCGACGCGAGTCGCTACGCCGAGTACCAGGAGGCCATCCTCGCCTTCCTGAACGGCGAGGCGGCGCGGCGCTTCAGCGCCGAGCATTTTGCCGGCATCGTCAGCGCGAGGATCGCGGCCGACCTCGCCGGCTGATCACCTTGCCGGGCGTGCCCTGATTCCGTCGGCGCTGTGCTGGATCGCCAGCCGCAAGGGCGTGCAGACCTCCAGCCCGAGTTGCCGGCAGCGGCTGATGTCCGGCACGTAGACCGAGCGACTCCCGGCGGGCGCGACCGCCGCGCTCTCGATGCGCGCCTCCGGCGCCAAGGTGGCGGCCACCAGTTCCGCCAGTTGGCGGATGCTGATGGCGACATCGGAACCGACGTTGTACGCCTGTCCCGCCTCGCCCCGCAGCATGAGGGTGACCACCCAGTGCGCCATGTCGAGGCCGTAGAGATAGGAGCGCAGCGTGTTGCCGTCGCCCTTGATGCGCAGCGGGCCGCCGGCCAGGGCATCGCCGATGAAGTTGCCGATCGCGTAGGGGCCCGCCAGCGGCACGTGCTCGCTGACCAGGGAGAAACAGCGTGCGCTCACCGTATGCAGGCCGTGTTCGTGGCAATACAGGGTGCAGAGCTGTTCGGCCAGGCGCTTCGCCTGTCCGTAGACGCTGGCGGGGGACGTGGTCGGCGGGGCGCCGGCGTAGTCCTCGGGCAGGTGCGTCAGATGCGCGGGCTGGGGGCCGTAGACCGCGCCCGAACTGAGCGATAGAAAACGCTGGCAGCCATGGGCGAGGGCGAAGTCGAGCACGGCGCGCGTCCCCCAGACGATCTGTTCGATCCATTGCACGCCGCTGGCGACAGCGTGGGTATCGGCGGCGGCATGGATGACAGCCGTGAATCGGCCTAGGCCGGTCGGCAGGCTCGCAAGTTCACCCTCGGCCCACTCAAGCCAGGAAAGACCTTCGTATTGCGGATTGTGGGCGATGAATCGGCGTGGATTGCGGCTCAGGACGCAGACCTCGAAGTCGGCGCCATGCCGCTGCGCGGCCAGGCCGAAATAATCGAGCAGGGACTTGCCGACGAAACCGGTGCCACCGGTCAGGAATATCCGGTGGCCGCCCAACGGCGGCGGCTCAAAGCCCGGCCAGGTAGGCATGCAGCGTGGCGGCGATGGAGGCCTTGTCGAGGCCGTGTTCCCGCAGAAGATAGTCGTAGCTGCCGCAATGTTGCGAGAAGCGGTCACGCACGCCGACGCGCAGGACACGGGTGGGCGCCCGTTCGGAGGCGATCTCGCTGACCAGGGAACCCAGGCCGGCATGGATGGAGTGCTCCTCGAACACGACGACCACACGGCTTGCGGCACAGATCGCGGCGACCTGTTGGCTATCGATGGGCTTGATCGAGGGCGCGCTCCAGACCGAGGCCCGTGGATACTGTTCCAGGGCGAGATCCAGCGCCGTGCGCAGCAGCGAGCCGGTGGCGATGAAACTGATGTCGCCGGAAGTGCCGGGCTTCACCGTCAACAATTCACCCGTCCTGGCGAGGGGCACGGCGGCATGGACATCGCCGCGATCCGACTTGCCCATGCGCAAATAGGCTGGCGCGGCGGATTGATACGCGAGATCCATGCACAGGGTGGTCTCGAAGCGGTCGCCGGGCGAGTAGATGGCCAGGTTGGGGATGGCGCGGGTGCAGGCGATGTCTTCGCTGGACTGGTGGCTGGTGCCGAGGTGGCTGTAGACGAAGCCGGCGCCGTCACCGATGAAGATGACCGGCAGATGGTCGTGCGCCACGTCCAGCTTGATTTGTTCGACCACGCGCACCGGCACGAAGGCGCTCAGGCCATAGACGAAGGGCCGGAATCCGGCCCGGGCCAGGCCGGCGGCCATGCCCACCATGTTCTGCTCGGCGATGCCGGCATTGATGTATTGCCCGGGGCAGTGGCGGCGGAAGTCGTCGAACAGCGCATAGCCATGGTCGCCGGTGAGCAGCAGCACCTCGGGATTGGCGCGGGCGAGGCGCACCAGCGCGTCGGAAAAGGCGGCGCGCATCATGGCGCCGGGCTCCCTTCCACTTCGGCCAGGGCCAGACGATAGGTCTCCGGGTCCAGCCGCGTGTAATGCCAGCGGTTGTCGTCCTCCATGAACGACACGCCCTTGCCCTTCACGGTGCGGGCGATCAGCGCCTTGGGCGCGTCGGAAGGACTTTCCAGCAGGCTCGCGAGCGCCTGGCCGATGGCTTCCTGGGAATGGCCGTCGACGCTGACGGCCTCGAAACCGAAACTCGTCAATTTGCCCTGGAGGTCGTCCAGCCGCAGGATTTCCCGGGTGCGCCCCATCGCCTGGAAGCCATTCTCGTCGACGATCAGCACCAGGTTGCGCAACTGGTGGTGGGCGGCGAAGAGGGCGCCTTCCCAGATCGGCCCTTCATTGAGTTCGCCATCGCCCACCACGGCGAACACCCGTTGATCGGTACCGCGCAGGCGGGCGCCGAGGGCGAGGCCGACGGCGACGGAAAAGCCGTGCCCGAGCGAGCCGGTGGTCGCTTCCACGCCTGGAAGGCGGGAATCGGCCAGGCCCTTCAGATCGCTGCCGTCGGCGAAATAGCGGGCGAGATCCTCACGGCTCAGCCAGCCTTTCTCATGCATGCAGGCATATTGCGCCATGACGCCATGGCCCTTGCTCAGCACCAGGTAGTCCCGTCCCGGCGCGCTTGGGTCATTGTCCGGATAGCGGAGATGGTCGCGGTAGAGCACGGCGAGCAGTTCGATGAGCGAGAAGGCGCAGCCGATGTGCACGGTGGAACCGGCATAGGCCATGTCCAGCACCGTCCTGCGCAGGACGCGGGGGTCGTAGACCTGCTCCGGCATCAGAACTTGAGCCCCAGTATGGTCTCGATCCGGTCCACCGACCAGGCCAGCATTTCCTCTGTCAGCGCCGGTTGCAGGCCGATCCAGAAGGTGTCGTTCATCACCTTGTCGGTGCGGGTCAGCTCGCCGGCGATCCGGTAATTCTGGCCTTTCATGTAGGGCTGGCGGGTGAGGTTGCCGGCGAACAGCAGGCGGGTGCCGACCTTGTTCTGGTCGAGGTAGGTGAGCAGGTCCACTCGGCTCAGCGGCGCGTCGTCGCGCAGGGTGAGGGGGAAGCCGAACCAGGAGGGCGCCGAGTTGGCGGTGGCCTCGGGCAGGATCAGGAATTCCTCGCAGCGCTTCAGGTGCTCCTTGAGGTAATCGAAGTTGCGCCGGCGGGCGGTGATGAAGCCTTCCAGGCGATCCATCTGGGCCAGCGCGCAGGCGGCCTGCATGTCGCTGATCTTGAGGTTGTAGCCCAGGTGCGAGTAGGTGTACTTGTGGTCGTAGCCCTGCGGCAGGTCGCCGAGTTTCCAGCCGAAACGCTTGCAGCAGGTGTTGTCCTTGCCCGGCGGGCAGTAGCAGTCGCGGCCCCAGTCGCGGAACGATTCGACGATCAGCTTGAGTTCCGCCGAGTTGGTGAACACCGCGCCGCCCTCGCCCATGGTGATGTGGTGGGCGGGGTAGAAGCTGAGCGTGCCGATGTCGCCGAAGCTGCCCACCAGGCGGCCGTCATAGCGCGAGCCGAGGGCATCGCAGCAGTCCTCGATCAGCCAGAGGCCATGCTGTTTCGCCAGGCGGCTGACCTCGGCCAGGTTGTAGGGGTTGCCCAGGGTGTGGGCGAGCATGATGGCCTTGGTCTTCGGGCCGATGGCGGCTTCCAGTTTGGCCGGATCGATGTTGTAGGTGGGGATGTCGACATCGACGAACACCGGCACCGCGCCGAACTGGAGGATGGGGTTGACCGTGGTCGGGAAGCCGGCGGCGACGCTGATCACCTCGTCGCCGGGTTTCACCGCGCGCTCGCCCAGGCGCGGCGAGGTCAGCGCGGAAAAGGCCAGCAGGTTGGCGGATGAACCCGAATTGGTGGTGAGCGCGAATTGCGCGCCCAGGAAACCGGCGAGGCGTTGCTCGAAGGCCTCGTTGAAACGGCCCGTGGTCAGCCAGCCATCGAGCGCGGCATCGACCATCATGCTCAGTTCGGGCGCGCCGATCACCTTGCCGGAGGGCGGCACCGGTGTGCTGCCGGGGTTGAACGGGTGCGGGCCGAGCTTGTGCGCGGCGAGTTGGGGGATGTCCAGGGCAATCAGTTTGCGCAAGGCGCGTTCGTAGCCGGCCTGGCTCAGCCTGGCGACCGATTTTTCGAGTCGGCTGGCGTGCAGGTTGAAGGTCTTGTCGACACGCAGGTGGCTGGGGAAAGGCAAGGCGGCTTCGGCATAGTCTTCCGCGCCGAGCGCGTAGCCACTGGCTTCGCCGACTGGCGTTCTGGTGATGAAGGCGACGCGCACGTCGCCGTATTCGTCGACGCCGCCAAGCGCCAGGACCGGCCGTTTCTTGGTGGCGCTGAGATCGCTGAACGGAAACAGCGCGCTGTAGATCGTGCCCGCTGAAATTTCAAAGGTCATTCCAGCAATCCTCTTCCGGATTGGCGAGGATGATCTTCGCGAAGCCGCTTTCATCCATCAGGGCGGCCCGCGTGAGGCTGTCCTCCGGCATGTCGCCGGAGTTTGCCGGCAGGATGATGACTTCCACCCGATCGGAAAGGCCGGGGGGCAAGCGCACATGGATGGTGTGATCGGCATCAGCCGTCACGAACTGGCGTAGGGCAATGGTGTTCATGAGGGGTCTCGTTGAGCGTATTCGGCGATCTGGCTCAGGCAGACGGCGCGCATGTCGGCATGTTGCCGCATCGCCTTGTGCCAGTCGATGATCGATTGCAATGCGCGCGTCAGGTTCCACCTGGGGTGCCAGCCGAGTTGCATCCGGGCCTTGGAGCAATCGAGCTTGAGGTAGTGCGCTTCGTGCGGCTGCGGCTGGGTGTCCCGTTGCCAGGCCGCGCCTTCACCCCAGGCGCGGGTCAGCTGTTCGACGATCCACTGCACCGGTTTGGCGTCGTCGTCGGCGGGGCCGAAATTCCAGCCCTCCGCATAGGCGCCGCCCCCGCTGTGGAGCTTTTCCGCCAGGCTGAGGTAGCCGTGCAGGGGTTCCAGCACGTGCTGCCAGGGGCGGATGGCGTGCGGACTGCGGATGTTGACCGGGTGTCCGGCCTCGATGGCGCGCAGGATGTCGGGGATCAGCCGGTCCGCCGCCCAGTCGCCGCCGCCGATGACATTGCCGGCGCGCACCGTCGCCAGGGCGACGCCATGGCGCGCGTGCTCGGCCGGGTTGAAATAGGAATTGCGATAGGCCGCCGCCACCAGTTCGGCGCAGCCCTTGCTGTTGCTGTAGGGGTCATAGCCGCCCATCGGGTCGTTCTCGCGGTAGCCCCAGGGCCATTCGCGGTTCTCGTAGCACTTGTCGCTGGTGATGTTGACGATGGCGCGCACGCCGGCTGTCTGCCGCGCCGCTTCCAGCACGTGCACGGTACCCATGACGTTGGTGGCGTAGGTCTCGACCGGAGCGGAATACGAGTAACGGACCAGGGGCTGCGCCGCGAGATGGAACACGATCTCCGGCCGGCACGTCGCGAACACCGCGCTGACCAGTTCGAGATCACGGATGTCGCCCAGCACCGAGGTCATCCGTTCCCCCACCCGCGCCACCTCGAACAGGCTGGGCGTGGTGGGGGCGGGCAGGGCCAGGCCGGTCACCTCGGCGCCCATCTCCTGCAGCCAGAGGGAGAGCCAGCCGCCCTTGAAGCCGGTGTGCCCGGTCAGCAGTACGCGCTTGCCGCGCCAGAAATCGGGGGTCATGGCCAGGTCTTCCAAGGCGCCTGGCCGGATTGCCAGAGTTCTTCCAGATAGGTGCGGTCGCGCAGGGTATCCATGGGCTGCCAGAAACCCGCGTGCCGCCAGGCCTGCAATTGGCCTTCGTGGGCCAGTCGTTCCATGGGCTCGCGCTCCCAGATGCTTTGATCGTCCTGAATGTAGTCGATCACCCGGGGTGACAGGACGAAAAAGCCGCCATTGATCCAGGCGCCATCGCCGTGCGGCTTTTCCTCGAAACTGTGGATCAGGTCGCCATCCAGGCCGAGCGCGCCAAACCTTCCTGGGGGTTGGGTCGCGGTCAGGGTGGCCAGTTTTCCGCCGCGCTTATGGAAAGCGACCAGCGCAGTGATGTCGACATTGCTGACGCCGTCGCCATAGGTGAAGCAGAAATCCTCGTCGCCCAGGTAGTCGCGCACGCGCTTGAGGCGGCCGCCGGTCATGGTCTTCTCGCCGGTGTCCACCAGGGTCACCCGCCAGGGCTCGGAACTGTTCTGATGCACTTCCATCTTGTTGTCGCGCATGTCGAAGGTGACGTCGGACATGTGCAGGAAGTAATTGGCGAAATATTCCTTGATCAGATAGCCCTTGTAGCCACAGCAGACCACGAAGTCGTTCACGCCATGGCTGGAATAGATCTTCATGATATGCCAGAGGATGGGTCGGCCGCCGATCTCGATCATCGGCTTGGGTCTGAGGTGGGTTTCCTCGGATATGCGGGTGCCGAGGCCACCGGCGAGTATGACGGCTTTCATCCTGTGTACCTTCCGGGTCATTGCGTGGCGTTGATGGCGGGGTGGGGCGCGTAGATCCGCATCATTTCACGATCTGGAAAGAGCAGAGCGCTTGAATCGGCGCTTCGATGGCATGGTCCTTGTCCGCGTACCATCGCTTGGGAATGATCACCAGGGCGTTCGGATTGAGGGTGGCCGCGGTCAGGCTGAAGGTGCTGTTGGAACAGATGAGGAGGCGGGCGTTGCGCATGATCCGATGCGAGGTGTACGGATCGATGTTGTCGAGGAAATAGACCGATTCGAATGCGGGAAGCACCGCGTCCCGGAAATCCTGTGGGATGGGCGAATCGGAGAGGACGACCGCATGTTTGACCAGGCCGGAAAACTTGTTGATCAGGCGGATGAATTCCTCATCCTGGATCAAGTGGCTGGCGACATTGACGTAATCGCCACGACGGATGTGGATGCAGAGGAACCCAGACCAGACCTCGTCGGGAAGTACCGAACGGTCGGATGAGATGTCCTGGAATTTGTGCTGTATCTCCGGGTCCGCCAGGGCCTTGAGCCCCAATTCCACCATTCTGGCCCCGTCATGAATGATGTCGGCGTTGCGCTTGTCGAGTCCGGCTTGCTGTTCGAACGATGACTGCGGCAATCCGAACTGATCCAGTTGCCAGAACCAGTGGGTGAGTTGGCCAGGGTTGCCGACCTCCGCCATCCTGGACTCGGTGGCGAAATAGGACAGATCGGCGTAGACCGACCGACCGGCCTTCTTCAAGGAAAAATATACAGCGGCCTGGATGATCTGCGTGCCCATGCCACCGGCGAATGCCACAACCGTAGGCAGGTCCTTATCGGCGGCAGGGCGTTTGAAGCGGTCGAGGAAACGCATGGCTGATGGGGTTCCGATTCGAGTGCAATGGCCGATTAGACGGCATAGAGACAACTGGAAATGGTTTCGATGTCCGTTTCCGAGAGTTCCGGATAATTCCCGCAGTAAAAACCGTTTTCATGCAGGAAGTCCGTGCCCGGAAGGGTGTGGTTTTCCTTGACGTATTTGGCGTAGAAGGGTTGCCGTTGCATGTTGCCCGCGATCATCGGCCGGATTTCTATGCCCGCCCCCGAGAATCGCGCGAGGTACTCCTTGCGTAATTCAGGGGTCTTGCAGACGATCGGAAAGGCAAAGGCGGAAAGCGTGGCGATGTGATCGTGTTGCAGGTCGATCAAGGCGTCGTTGTTCCGAACCAGTTTTTCCAGGTGCAGATAATTCTTCTGGCGGCTTTGAATGTTTTCTTCCAGGAATTGCATCTGATACTGCCCCAGAAACCCGGTGATTTCCGTGGGGCGCAGGTTGAATCCCAGGTCGTAGAAGGTGTATTTGGCCTCGAACTCCGAATTGACGTTGAACCGTTTGCGCCATTTGTGCTGCTGTTGCGCGGAGAGGTTTCTATCCCAGCCATTGGCGCGGACGATACGCAGCATTTCCGCGAGGTCGCCGTCATCGGTGCAGGCCATCCCTCCTTCGATGGTGGACATGTGATGCGCGACAAAAAAGGAGAAACTGGCCGCCTCGCCGAAATTGCCGGCCTTGCCGGACGGCAGGGCCGTGCCCAGCGACTCGCAATTATCCTCAAGCAACAGGATGTTCCTTTCCTGGCAGAGGGTCTTGATCCGGTCCAGGTCGCCCGTGAATCCCAGTACGTTGGTCAGGAACATGGCCTGGAGATCGGTATCACGCAGGCGCGCCTCCAGATTGTGGGACATGACATTCAGTGTGGATACGTCGCAGTCCACGGCGACCGGGACGAGGCCCATTTGAATGATGGGCATGGTGTTGGTGGACCAGGTCAACGCCGAGAAACCCACGCGGTCGCCGTCCTTCAATCGCCCCAGGTTCTTGAGGGCCTGCAGCATGGCCAGGTTGGCGCTGCCGCCACTGTTGAACAGGATGGCTTCCTTGCGCCCCTGATATTCACTGAATCTGCGTTCGAATTTCAGACACTCCACATCCATGCTCAACCGGTCGGCCTGCAATATGAATTCCGCCAGGGCCTTCTTTGTTTCGTGCTCGTTCAGAAACGCATTCTTCATCAAGGGGATCATGATGCCTCCATCTGTTCTTGATATATCGAGATCATCTGCTCCACTCCTGAGCGCAGGGAGATCTCCGGTTCAAAGCCCAGGGTACGCATGCGGCTCACATCCATGCACTTCTTCAGCATTCCGTCCGGTTTGGAACTGTCCCATAGAATATCGCCGGTATAGCCGGTCAATGTGGCGATCATCCCGGCCAGTTCCCTGATGCTGATATCGACGCCGGTACCGATATTGATGAACGGTCCTTCGTCAGTGTGGTTCAGCATGAACGCGATTGCGCGGGCCATGTCATCCACATGCATGAATTCCCTTCGCGCAATACCCGTTCCCCACAAGGTGAGCGAGGGGGCCGCCGCCGCCTTGGCATCCATGAAGCGCTTGACCAGCGCGGACATGACATGCGAGTGCTTGAGATCGAACGAGTCATTCGGGCCGTACAGGTTGCAGGGCATCAGACTGACGCTCTTGAAACCATATTGCCTGCGCATGCCTTCGAGCAGCTTGATTCCGGCTATTTTCGCGATGGCGTAGCCCTCATTGGTCGGTTCCAGCTTGCCCGAAAGAAGGTATTCCTCGCGCATGGGTTGCGGGCACTCCCGGGGGTAGATGCAGGAACTTCCGAGAAACACCAGATTCTTGACGCCATGCCGCAGCGAGGCGTCCATGACGTTGTTCTGGATGCGCAGATTGTCCAGAAGGAACGTGGCGGGGTTTTCGATGTTCGCCTGTATTCCCCCGACCTTGGCCGCGCAAAGGATGACGATTTCCGGTCGCTCATGGGCAAAGAAACGCTCGACCAGCACCTGATCCGTGAGATCCACTTCCTTGCTGGTCGCGGTCAGCAGGTTGTCGTACCCCCGCGCCCGCATGTGCCGCAGGGTCGCCGATCCGACCATTCCCTTATGGCCGGCAATGAAGATTCGTGAATGTTTGCCAACAGACATGGTTGTTGCTCGCTACGGATAATTCATGGGGTTCCGTGATGGACCGCTTCCCGGTCCTTGACGCTGTTCGCGCATGCGGACGCGGCGTGGCGGCCCCGGGAGAATCAATGCATACGCTTGGCCAGTTTCCAGCGGCCGAGGCGGATGGGCGGCTTGCGTCTGGCATTGGGCGTGATGTCTTCCTCGATGGCTTGACGCAGGAATTCCACATAGCGCCGCAAGTCATAGAAATCGTTGATTTTGTTGTCGTGAAAGTACGGCTCTCGCAGCATCTTCAGATAGGCATCGTCGTCGTTTTCAATTTCCGCGATGCGATCCAGACACGCGGCCTCGCTGGGGAAAGCGTGGACGTTGATGAAGCTGTTCGGGTTGAACTCGGACACGATGCCGGGGTCGCCCCAGTAGATGGGGATGCAGCGGGCCCACATCGCCTCGACCAGTTTTTCCGTGACGTACCCTGGCAGGCTCTTGTTCTCGAAACACTGGTTGAAGCGGTAGCGGGAGAGGAATTCGTGCTTGGGCTGGCCGCCGGGTGGGAGGGGGCCGCCGATGTTGTTGAAGCTGCGGCCACCGGAATACACGGGTATACGTTCGCGCAGTTTGAGGAAGAAATCCTTGCGGTACTGCGCGCGCTTGCCGGCATTCGAGATCACCACGCCGCAGCCATGACGGTTCTGCGCCAGCACGGTTTCCGCCTCGCCCGGCTGCTTGATGAGGTCCTCGGCGTCGCATTCGCACCCCACCACGTAATAGGGCAGGCGGCAGTGACGGGGATGGTCGATCTGCCGCGGCGTCATGGCGTAGTCGCAGACCGAGAAGTCGGGTTCGGTCGATTCGCCGGTCCAGAAGATCCGCTTGCAGTGGTAGAGACGGTGCAGGTGGCTGCCGCCGGTGTCGGAATAGAACACGACATCCGGCTTGTCGCAGATGACGACCGTATAGACCTGGGAGAGCAGGTCGACGAAGAAATTGTTGCACTTGTCGATGAAGCCGAAATCGACGAAATCGACCTTGAGGACCGGCTTGCCCTCGTCGGGCGGGTTGTAGCAGAGCAGCATGTGTGCTTCGTATCCGTGGTGTACTGGCCGTGCTTGCGCCCGGTGGCCTCCTCGCGGCAGGCGGCAGGGCAGCGCGAGGGCATGAAGGCGGCGAGTTTAATTCACTCCGCCGCCTTTTCGTGAGCGGGTCGCGGTGTGGCGAAGCGCGCACGCGCGGCCGCGAGGCATTCGACGGTTAGAATGTCGCCGGTTTCGACTCATGGGCCATTCGTCCATGCCGGGAACACCCTGGCTTTCCTGCCGCGTGGATGCGAGCAGCGGGGTACGCCCGGTTGTTTACCCGCCCCACGCATTCCGCAGGAACCCCAATTGAACGACTCCGCCTTTCCGCGCCGCTGGCTGATCCTCTCCCATGGTTTCAACATGGATGGACGCGCGGCCAGTCAGACCATCACCGACAAGATCCCGCATCTGCTGGCGGCGGGCCTGGAGTTGCAGGTCCTGAGCGCGGTGACCGGCACGCTGGATCGGCAGGTCGCGCATCGCCAGTTGCTGCCCTGGGGGCCTTCCGGCTTTCGCTTCGATTTCCGCCATTGGCTGCGTCTGCGCATCGGCAAGGGGGCGGCCTACAGCCTGCTCGTCCTGCTGGTGACGCTGCCCTTGCTGCCCTTCATCATCCTCGAACGTCTGCTGCTGGGGTTTACCAGCCAATGGTCGTGGTCGCTGCCGGTGACGCTGGTCGGTGTCTGGCGGGTGTGGCGCGGCCAGGTCGATCTGGTCTATTCCACCGGAGGCGCCTGGTCCGCGCATCTGGCGGGGTGGTGGATCAAGCGGCTGACCGGGGTGACCTGGATCGCCGAGATCCACGACCCGATGATCGAGCCCGGACGCA
>CAZONS010000065.1:0-13701 GCA_964581195.1 uncultured Thiobacillus sp.
CCCCAGTCGGCTTCCAGCAGTTCGGCGGCGGCCATGACTTCACGCAGGATGGTGCCGCTGCCCATGAGCTGGACCCGGGGCGAGGTTTTGCCACCCCGCGATTTGCTCTTGCCCTTGGCCTTGGCGCCTTCGGAAAGGCGGTACAAGCCTTTCAGGATGCCCGCCTCGGCGCCCTTCGGCAGGGCCGGATGGCTGTAGTTCTCGTTCATCACCGTCAGGTAATAGAACACGTCCTCCTGCTCCTGGAACATGCGGCGCATGCCATCGTGCAGGATCACCGCCAGTTCGTAATGGAAGGTGGGGTCGTAGGACACGCAGTTGGGGATCATCGCCGCGTGCAGGTGGCTCTGGCCGTCCTCGTGCTGCAGGCCCTCGCCGTTGAGCGTGGTCCGCCCGGCGGTGCCGCCGAGCAGGAAACCGCGGGCGCGCGAGTCGCCCGCCGCCCAGGCCAGATCGCCGATGCGCTGGAAGCCGAACATCGAGTAGTAGATGTAGAAGGGAATCATCTGGACGCCGTTGGTGCTGTACGACGTCGCGGCGGCGAGCCAGGACGAGAACGCGCCGGCCTCGTTGATGCCCTCTTCCAGGATCTGGCCGCCCTTGTCCTCCCGGTAATACATCACCTGGTCGGAATCGACCGGCTCATACAACTGGCCGACCGAGGAATAGATGCCGACAGCGCGGAACAGGCCTTCCATGCCGAAGGTGCGCGCCTCGTCGGGGACGATGGGCACGACGTGGCGGCCGATGGCCTTGTCGCGCAGCAGGGCGGTGAGGATGCGCACGAAGGCCATGGTGGTGGAGATTTCCCGCTCGCCGGTGGCTTCCAGCATGGCCTGGAACGTGGACAGGGGCGGCAGCGGCAGCGGCTCGGCCTTTTGCCGGCGGGTCGGCACATGACCGCCCAGCGCCGCGCGGCGCGCCTGCAGATACTTCATTTCCGGGCTGTCCGGCGCCGGCCGGTAGAAGGGCAGATGCTCCAGATCGGCATCGGCGACGGGAATCTGGAAGCGGTCGCGGAAGGCCTTGAGGTCTTCCAGGCCCATCTTCTTCTGCTGGTGGGTGGGGTTCTGCGCCTCGCCGGAGGCGCCCATGCCATAGCCCTTCACGGTCTTGGCCAGAATCACGGTCGGCTGGCCGGTGTGCCTCACCGCCGCCGCGTAGGCCGCGAACACCTTGTGCGGGTCGTGGCCGCCGCGGTTCAGGCGCCAGATGTCCTCATCGGACATGGCCGCGACCATTTCCTTCAGTTCCGGATACTTGCCGAAGAAATACTCGCGCGTGTAGGCGCCGCCCTTGGCCTTGAAGTTCTGGTATTCGCCATCGACGCACTCCTCCATGCGCTGGCGCAGGAGGCCCTTGCCGTCCATGGCCAGGAGCGGGTCCCAGTAGGAGCCCCAGAGCACCTTGATCACGTTCCAGCCGGCGCCGCGGAAGGCGGCTTCCAGTTCCTGGATGATCTTGCCGTTGCCGCGCACCGGGCCGTCCAGGCGCTGCAGGTTGCAGTTGATGACGAAGATCAGGTTATCCAGCTTCTCGCGCGAAGCGAGGGTGATGGCGCCCAGGGTCTCCGGCTCGTCGGTCTCGCCGTCGCCGAGGAAGGCCCAGACATGGCGGCCGGAGGTGTCGCTGATGCCGCGGTCGTGCAGGTAGCGCAGGAAGCGCGCCTGGTAGATCGCGGTGATCGGGCCCAGGCCCATCGAGACCGTGGGGAACTGCCAGAAGTCGGGCATCAGCCAGGGATGCGGATAGGAAGGAATGCCCTGACCGCCGGTCTCCTGGCGGAAGTTGCCGAACTGCTCGTCGTCGATGCGGCCTTCCAGGTAGGCGCGGGCATAGATGCCGGGCGCCGAGTGGCCCTGGAAATAGACCAGGTCGCCGCCGTGCTCGGTTTCCGGACCCTTGAAGAAGTGATTGAAGCCGACCTCGTAGAGGGTGGCGGCGGACTGGAAGCTGGCGATATGGCCACCGACGCCGGGAGCCTTCTCGTTGGCGCGCATCACGCAGGCCACCGCGTTCCAGCGGATCAGGGCCTTGATCCGCGACTCCATCGCCACGTCGCCGGTGTGCTTTTCCTGCATGTGCACGGGAATGGTGTTCACATAGGCGGTGGTGGCGTTATAGGGCAGGTAGGCGCCCGAGCGGCGCGCCTTGTCGATCAGCTTTTCCAGCAGAAAATGCGCGCGTTCGACGCCCTCCTCCTCGATCACGGCGGCGAGGGCTTCCAGCCACTCGCGGGTTTCCTGAGGATCGACGTCCGCCGACTGGGCGGGGATGGAATTCGGCATGAATCAGGTTCTCCGTATCGGTTTCTCTACACCCCATTCCAAGCAGGAAAGGGGCCAGGGGTCGGGCCACGCGGTCGCCACTATAGCAACCGCCGCGCGCACGGCCCCACCCTCTCCCATGGGAAAGGGCGCTTCTTGAGCAATCGGGTTGAAAACAAGGCCGCGAATTATCGTGGCGCACCCGGGAAGGGTCAATTTATCAATACTGAGCATTGGTATTTTCAATATTCGTGACGACTAATACTGCAACCCCCGCTGGCCGGCGGCCCTGGCCGGCCAGCGCGTTACACTCTTCGCCCCGCCACTCCGACGTCCCTCCCCCCATGAAAGCCTCCACCGCCGCTCTCGCGCGCCTGACCCAGCGTCCCGCTCCCCTTCTGGAGCGCGCGTCCTCGACCAGCCATCTGCTGATCATCCTGCCCGCCGGAGCGGACTGGCATGAAGCCTCGGACCAGGCCGTGGCGCAGGCGGCCTTGCGCCGGCGCGGCAAGCAGGCGGAGGAACTGGGCAAGTCGGCGTTGACCCTGGAACTGCCGGGCGGCTGCGCCTCGACCTGGCTGCGCCTGGATGCCGGCAAATCCACCTTCGACTGGCATGCCGCCCTGCGCCAGGCGCTGAAGCCGCTGCTCGACGAACAGCCGGAAAACCTGGACATCGCCCTCCATGGCGATGCCGAATTCCGCGAACGCGCGGCGCGCGCGGCGGCCTATGTCGCCTGGCTGAACGGCACGCCTATGCCGGTGTGGAAAAGCGGCAAGCCACCACGCGCGCTCAAGCGCATCGTCCTGCATGGCGTCGCCGGTCTCGACCTCGCGCGCGAGCGCGCCCTGGCCGAGGGCAACGGTCTCTGCCGCGAACTGACCCTGCAGCCGCCCAACCTGCTGACCCCCGGGCGTTACCGCGAACGCATCCGCGAACTGGCGGCGGCGGAGGGCTGGGCCGTCGAGGAATACGACCACAAGCGCCTGAAGAAGCTGAAGGCCGGCGCCTTCCTGGCGGTGGCGCGCGGCAGCGGCCACGAGGACGCGGCCATCGTGCGCCTGTCCTACCAGGGCAAGGGCGCGAAGGGCGCGGCGACCGCGCTGGTGGGCAAGGGCATCTGCTTCGATACCGGTGGCCACAACCTGAAACCGGCGCGCTACATGAACAACATGCACGACGACATGAACGGCTCGGCGGTGGCGCTGGGCATCCTGCTCGCCGCCAGCCGCATGAAACTGCCGCTGAAACTGGAGATTTGGCTGGCGATCGCGCAGAACCACCTTTCGCCCGAGGCCTACACCCAGAACGAAGTGGTGACGGCGCTGAACGGCACCACCATCGAGATCGTCCACACCGACGCCGAGGGCCGCATGGTGCTGGCCGATACCCTGGCGCTGGCGGCGAAGGCGAAGCCGGCCGCGATCATCGACTTCGCCACCCTCACCGGCAGCATGGCGGTGGCCCTGGGCGAGCGCATGAGCGGGGTGATTTCCAACCGCGACGCGTTTGCCGCGCGCGCCGTGACGGCGGGCCAGACCAGCGGCGAACGGGTGGTGGCCTTCCCGCTGCCGGAGGACTACGACGAAGCGCTGGATTCGACGGTGGCCGACGTCAAGCAATGCACGCTCGACGGCGAGGCCGACCACCTCCTCGCCGCGCTGTTCCTCAAGCGCTTCGTCGGCGACATCCCCTGGCTGCATGTCGACCTCTCCGCCAGCCGCTGCAAGGGCGGCCTCGGCTCCGCCGGCAGCGACATCACCGGCTTCGGCGTCGGCCTCGGGATGACCTTGCTGGAATAGTGACCGGCGGGTTTCGCGGCTGGCACGCGCCTTGCGAGGTAGGCTCCATAAAGGAGCACACCCATGACAACCCTGGCGCGAGATTACCCAAGCACTGACTTCTACGATGAATTGATCGCGCCCGGCGGCCAACCCCGCGCCGCCGCGCGCGCCCTGTTCGAACACCTCGACGCCCTCGACGGCGCCGGCCTCGACGAGCGGCGCGACGCGGTGAACGCGGCCATCATGACCACGGGCATCACCTTCACGGTCTACAGCGAGGCCGGCAACATCGACCGCGCCTGGCCCTTCGACATCATTCCCCGGGTGATGTCCAGACAGGAATGGACGCGCATCGAAGCCGGCCTGAAGCAGCGGCTGACCGCGCTGAACCTGTTCATCAACGACCTCTACAACGAGCAGCGCATCGTCAAGGACGGCGTCTTCCCGCTCGACGTGCTGGATGGTTCGAAAAACTTCAGACCGCAATGCAAGGGCATGACGCCCCGATTTGGGGTGTGGGCGCACGTCTGCGGCACCGACTTGGTGCGTGACAAGGATGGCACGGTCTACGTCCTGGAAGACAACCTGCGTGTCCCCTCCGGCGTCTCCTACATGCTGGAGAACCGGCAGTTGATGAAACGCCTGTTCCCGGAACTGTTCCAGGCCTCGCACATCCTGCCGGTGGACGACTACCCCGCCCGCCTCTACGACACCCTCGCCGCCCTGTCGCCGCGCCGGGGCAACCGTCCGGTGGTGGCCGTGCTCACGCCGGGCATCTACAACTCGGCCTATTTCGAGCACAGCTACCTGGCCCAGAAGATGGGCGCCGTACTGGTGGAAGGCAGCGACCTGGTGGTGGAAGCCGACGATTGCGTCTACATGAAGACCATCTCCGGCCTGCGCCGGGTGGACGTGATCTATCGCCGCATCGACGACGACTTCCTCGACCCGGAAGCCTTCCGCCCCGACTCGGCGCTCGGGGTCAAGGGTCTGATGCGCGCCTGGCACGCCGGCAATGTCGGCATCGCCAACGCGCCGGGCGCCGGGGTGGCGGACGACAAGGTGGTCTATGCCTTCGTGCCCAAGGTGATCAAGTACTACCTGAACGAGGAGCCGATCATTCCCAACGTGCCCAGCTATCTGTGCATGTATGAGGACGACCGTGAATACGTCCTCGCCAACCTGGACAAGCTCGTGGTGAAGCCGGCCAATGAATCCGGCGGCTACGGCATGCTGATCGGCCCGCGCGCGACCCCCGAGGAGCGCGAACAGTTCGCCGCGCTGATCCGCGCCAACCCGCGCAACTACATGGCGCAGCCGACCCTGGCCCTGTCCACCGCGCCCACCCTGATCGACGACCACCTGGAGCCGCGCCACCTCGATCTGCGTCCCTTCATCCTCCAGTCCGACAAGCTCTACTGCACCACCGGCGGGCTGACGCGGGTGGCAATGCAGGCGGGCTCGCTGGTGGTGAACTCGTCGCAGGGCGGCGGCGCCAAGGACACCTGGATCGTCGATGTCGAAGAATGACCTCGCGGGGTGCGCCGCGCGCACCACACAACCCACCCCAATGGAGGAAGGCCATGCTTTCCCGAGTCGCTGAAAGTCTCTACTGGATGTCGCGTTATCTCGAACGCGCGGAGAACACCGCGCGCTTCATCAACAGCACCACCCAGGTCCTGCTCGACCTGCCGCGCGGCGCCTCCTTCGGCTGGGACGCGCTGCTCAAGGTCGCCGGCCTCGACGCGCTCTACAACAAGCACTACCTCACCGCCAACGAGGCGGACATCATGCGTTTCCTGATCCTGGACGAACGCAACCCCGGCTCCATCGTCGCCAGCATCCACAGCGCCCGCGAGAACACCCGCACCTTCCGCGAAGTGCTGCCGATGGAAATCTGGGAGCGGATCAACGCCCTCTATCTCTACACCCGCGACAACGCCGCCCGCGCCACCCACAGCCGCAGCCAGTGCTACGAGGTACTCAACGGCGTGATCGAACGGCGGCAATCGGTGATCGGCCTGCTGGTCGGCTCGATGAGCGAGGATCTCGCCTACCAGTTCCTCAAGCTGGGCCGCAACCTGGAACGCGCCGACATGACCACCCGCATCATCGACGTCAACTCCGCAGTGCGGGTGCCGGAAGATGCCGCCGCCGCCGAGACGGCCCGCGAGCGGCTGTGGATGAGCACGCTCAACGCGCTGTCCGCCTACCAGATGTATCGCCAGCACGTCGGCGTCCACATCGAAGGCCCGTCGGTGGCGCGCTTCCTGCTGCGCGACCCGCACTTCCCGCGCACCGTGACGCACTGCCTGGGCGAGATCGAGAGCTGCCTGTCGGTGCTGACCAACTACCAGGAGCCACTGCGCATCGCCCGTCGCGCCTGGAGCCGGCTGGAGGGAATGAACCTGGACGACGTCTCGCCCGCCCCCCTGCACGAGCGCCTGGACCGGATCCAGGCCGACCTCGGCGACCTGCATACCGCCATCTCCCGCCAGTACTTCTCGCTGCACCAACAGGCACAGGAACAGCAATGATGCCCGTCTCCCTCGACTTCCCGCGCTACGGCGACAAGCTCAACTCCGACTTCTTCGAGGAGTTCCTGGTGCAACTGCTGGAGGACCGCGACCGCAGCGGACTGACCAGCCTGATCCGACAGATCGACGCCCTCATGATCACGGTGGAACCCGGCCACTCCCTCGCCTACATCGGCGAACTGTGCCTGATGACCCCGTACCACTACCTCGTCACCCTGGAATCGGAAAGCCACTACACCCACGTCCTGCGCATCGACATGAATTCGCCCGACGTGCTGGTGCGGGAAGTGAAGGACCCCAACACCCGCGGCATCTTCCGCAGCCTCAACGAGGTCTACCCGATCGGCGCCCAGAAACCCAATTCCCGCTACATGGGCGAAATCTTCCGCGTCGGCAGCCTGCATGACGTGGTCGAGCTGCAGAAGACCCGCGACGTGCGCTTCTTCAACCAGGACCAGATCCGCAAACTCGAACTGCCCGGCAACATGGCCGTGGTGAAACCCAGCCCCTACACCCACAACATCGTCGGCTACTGGGAACGACCGGAACACAACATCCGCGTCTACCCGCTCGGCCTCTCCAGCATCCGTCCCGACGTCCAGTCCGCCTACGAGGCCGCCAAGGCAACCCAGGAAAAACTCGGCCTGGACAGGCTCCTGCTGCCCATCGACCACCTCGCCACCCGCGTCTACAGCCAGAACCGCGAAGCCGCCATCCTCGAATACCTCACCCTCACCAGCTACTACTACTGGGGCTCCTACGACATCGCCGACCAGAACTCGTCGACCAACGTCACCAAGAGCGTCCACCACGCCAACGAACTGGAAAGCCCGGCCAAGGTCTTCACCGCCGCCAACCACCCCTATTTCGTCAACCACCTCCTGCAACTCCCCTCCCCCACCGAAGCCTTTGTCCGCAACTACGGCCCCCGCCTGCACCATGTCGCGGTGGCGGTGAACGACGGCCACACCGGCGGCAAGGCCAACATCGACTACGTGGTGGAATCCCTGCGCGACTGCGGCCAGAACTTCCTGCTCGACGTCATCGGCAGCGAAGAGGAAGGCTTGAAGCAGATCTTCTCCAGCGCCTCGGAATACTCCAGCCTGATCATCGAATACGTGCAGCGCTTCGGCGACTTCCAGGGCTTCTTCACCAAGGGCAACGTCGCCCGCCTCACCCACGCCGCCGGCGTCGAGGAGGGCCTGCGGGAAATGGACGCCGAAGCGAACGCAGCCGGCTGACCCCACGTAGGTCGGAAAAGCCGGCGTCCTCATGCCGGCGCCTTCCGACAAACCCCGGCGGAAGGCGCGATAAAGCCGCTTTTCCGCCCTACATCGGGGCACCCGATCGACAAGGAGCCAACCCGCGTAGGTCGGAAAAGCCGGCATCTTCTCGCCGGCGCCTTCCGACAAACCCCGGCGGAAGGCGCGATAAAGCCGCTTTTCCGCCCTACATCGGGGCACCCGATCGACAAGGAGCCAACCCGCGTAGGTCGGAAAAGCCGGCATCTTCTCGCCGGCGCCTTCCGACAAACCCCGGCGGAAGGCGCGATAAAGCCGCTTTTCCGCCCTACATCGGGGCACCCGATCGACAAGGAGCCAACCCGCGTAGGTCGGAAAAGCCGGCATCTTCTCGCCGGCGCCTTCCGACAAACCCCGGCGGAAGGCGCGATAAAGCCGCTTTTCCGCCCTACATCGGGGCACCCGATCGACAAGGAGCCAACCCGCGTAGGTCGGAAAAGCCGGCATCTTCTCGCCGGCGCCTTCCGACAAACCCCGGCGGAAGGCGCGATAAAGCCGCTTTTCCGCCCTACATCGGGGCACCCGATCGACAAGGAGCCAACCCGCGTAGGTCGGAAAAGCCGGCATCTTCTCGCCGGCGCCTTCCGCCGAATGGGAAAAGCGGCCTTATCGCGCCTTCCGCCGAATGTTCATCGTGCGCCCCGCTCGCCGGCGGGTAGGTCGTCAACGCCCTGGCCGGCCCAATCCGGGGCATAAATATCCCGCGCGACGTGGCGGTGGAACGAGGAATGGGGCCAATCCCGCACGCGGGTGACGAGTCCGTGTTTCATGGGGTTGATGTGGACGTAATCCACGTGCGCGGCGTAGTCCTGTTCGTCGCGGATCGTGTGTTCCCAAAAACGCCGCTGCCAGATGCCGCGTTCTCCCTTGGCGGCGCGTACCGGCGAGCGGCGTACGCGCTTGGGTATGGTCTTGGTGAAGGCGATCTTGATCGCCTTCCAGCGGGCCGAGTAGTCGGCGTCATCGGGTGGCAGTGTCCAGACGGCGTGCATGTGGTCGGGCAACACGACCCAGGCGTCGATATGGAAGGGGCGCGCGGCGCGGACTTTTCTGACGGCTTCGCGTAGCGCATCGATCTGGTCGACCAACAGGTCACTGCTGCGTTCGAGCAGGTTGACCGTGAAGAAGTAGGTTCCGCCGGGAACCCGGTTGCGGCGGTAGTCGGGCATGGGGGGATTGTGCCGAGGAGTTTCATGCGGCGGAAGGCGCTATCGCTTTTCCCATTCGGCGGAAGGCGCGATAAGGCCGCTTTTCCGCCCTACACCGTCGCACCCGTTCGATGGCGGATCACCCCGCGTAGGTCGGAAAAGCCGGCGGCTTCATGCCGGCGCCTTCCGACAAATTCTGGCGGAAGGCGCGATAAGGCCGCTTTTCCGCCCCGCGTCGAGGTATCCGATCGATGGTGGGTCAAACCGCGTAGGTCGGAAAAGCCGGCGGCTTCATGCCGGCGTCTTCCGACAAACCCTGGCGGAAGGCGCTTCGCTTTTCCGCCCTACGTGGGGGGTTATGCGCCGCGCTTGCGTTCCACCGCCCACACCGCCGCTTCCACGCGCGAGCGCAGGTTGAGCTTGCGCAGCAGATGTTTGACGTGGACTTTCACCGTGCCTTCGGCGATGTCGAGTTCGCGGGCGATCAGCTTGTTGGAGAGGCCGCGGGCGATCTGTTCCAGGATGCGGCCTTCCTGTTCGGTGAGGCCGGCCTGGTCGGGGTCTTTCGGGCGATTGTCCTCGCGCAGGGAGTGGGCGAGGAGGCGGGTGAGGCGTTCGGTCAGGGTGACCTGGCCGGCGGCGGCTTCCTTGAGCTTGCCGACCAGTTCATCCGGGTCCATTTCCTTCAGCAGGTAGCCGTCGGCGCCCATACGCAGGGCGCCGATCAGGTCTTCCGCCTGATCGGAGACGGTGAGCATGACCACGCGCGGGTCGTTGTCCCAGGATTTCATCTCCTTGAGCACGTCCAGTCCGCTCATGTCCTTCATGTTGAGGTCGAGCAGGACCATGTCGGGTTCCAGCCGCCGCGCCAGATCCAGGCCTTCGCGGCCGCTGGAGGCTTCGCCGACCACGTCGAATTCGCCGGCCATCCGCACCAGTTGCATGACGCCGCGACGGAACAGGGGGTGGTCGTCGATGATGAGCAGGCGTTGCGGGCTATCGGTCATGGAGTGCTCCTGGTAGTCGTAGCCCGGATGGAGCCCGCGGAATCCGGCTTGGTGGCACTCTCCGGATTCCGCTCACGCTCCATCCGGGCTACCGGGTTGGTCGGCGTGAAATCGAGCGTCACGCGCGTACCGCCTTCCGCCCTTTCTGCGAAGCTTAGACGACCCTGGAGACTGCGCGCGCGTTCTTCCATGATGGTCATGCCGTAATGGTGCGGATCGGCGGGTTTGGCGATGCCCTCGCCATCATCCTCCACCACCAGACGCACTCCGCCCTCCGGCAGACGGGCGAGGCTGATGCGCGCCTGGCTGGCATTGGCGTGATGGAGGACGTTGGCGAGCGCCTCGCGGGCGATCTGGAGGACATGGATTTCCTCGTTGGGCGAAAGCGGGCCGACATTCGTGGCCAGGTCGAAGTCGATGGATAGATCACCGCGCAGGGCGAATTCGGCCACCGTCTGTTCCAGCGCCGAGTGCAGGTTTTCTCCTTCCATCCGGAGGCGGAAGGTGGAGAGGAGTTCGCGCAGTTGCCGGTAGGCGGCGTTGAGACCTTCACGCAGTTCCTCCAGCACCTCCTCGGTGGGCTGGCCGGCGTTCATGGCGGCCTTCAGGCGGCTGACCTGGATCTTCATGTAGGCCAGCGATTGCGCCAGGGAGTCGTGCAGTTCGCGGGCGATCACCGCGCGTTCCTCCAGCAGGGCGACGCGGCGGTTCTGCTCGATCCGCCGTTCGGCGCCGATGGCCACACCGATGTGGCGCGAAAGTGCTTCCAGTAGCTGCACCTGCCAGGCATCGAGCTGCTTGCCTTCGGGAATCTCCAGGATCAGCACGCCGTACTGCCGCTCCGCGTCGGACAGCGGCAAGGTGAGCTGGTGGTGGAAATTGTCCTTGATGCTGATCCGGGTCTGATCGCTGGCGTGGCACCAACGACACTCCTCCCTGGAACAGGGGTTGGCGTCGCCTTCCATCATGGTGCTGGCGACGGCACGGCCGCTGGCGCCGCCATGTTCGCCCAGGCAGACGACGCCGTGGCCGAGGCCGAGCAGATCCTCGATGTCGCGCAATACCGCGAGATAGGCCTCGCGCCCGGGCGGCGCCCCGTGCAGGCGGGCGATGGAGTGATAGAGCAGTTCCAGCGACTGGTTGCTGCGGACCAGTTCCGCGGTTTTCTGCTCCACCCGCTGCTCCATGTCCTGATAGAGCTTGGACAGGTCTTCCGCCATCAGATTGAAGGCGCGGCCGAGCTGACCCAGTTCGTCCTCGCCGGTGTAGAGGGTGCGCGCCGAGAGGTCGCCCTGGCCGACGCTGCTGGACAGGGCGAGCAGCCGCTTCAGCGGCTGCACCAGGTGCATGTGGATCAGCCAGACCGTGAGCAGCACCACCAGCACGGTGAGCAGCAGGGCCACGCCCAGCACCAGGCGCATGACGCGGATCTTGGCCTCGGTGCTGTTTTCCATCTGTTTGACCAGGCGATTGAGATGGTCGACGAAGCGGGTCATGTCCGCGAGCAGGGCGGCGCGGTCCGCCGCATCCGGTTGCGCGACCCAGCCCTCCGCCATCGCCTGGAAACGGGGGAGGATGTGGTTGTGCCATTCCAGCAGCACCTCCTGCCAGGCGACCCCCAACTGGTTGTCACCCGCGCGCGGCAGCATGGCGAGGATGGCCGGGTCGTCCAGGGTGGCCTCGAAAGTGGCGATCGCCTCGGCCATGCGCGTGTTTTCCTCGTGGCCGTCCGGCAGGGGCGTCGCGAGGTAGTAGCCGGCCAGCCGCCAGCCCTGCATGCGCAGGCTGCCGGCGCGATTGATCGCCTCGCCGCTGCCCTGGGTGGATTCCGCCACCAGCCCCGATACCGACATGCCCAGCACCGCCAGCAGGGCGATGGCCGCGATGGCGCCGCCCATGCGCAGAAGCAGGGAATGCCGCAGGGTCTTCCAGGTCACGGAAAGCAGTTTGCGCATGTTCATCGAGGGGGGGCGGGCCGGGGTACTCCGTTCTATACCCAGCGCCACGATGTGGAAATACCTACTCCGCGTCGGGGACCCCCGGCCCTCTCCAGCCGTGTGGACGAGGCATCGATATAACAACGACTTAGGCCTGTACCTCCATACCTATTCGGAGGTAGCCATCCTGTTTGACGGGCTTTTACCCCCCCTTTCAAGCCGTTTTCATGACGCGGAAACTGCATCCCATCCAATTCGGATATCCCGGTAATTTGATCTGGTGGGGGATGCAAATGACACCTCGTTCGCAACAGCAGCTTTCCGTGCTCATCATGAGCACGCTGGCCTTCACGGTCTGTTTCGCCGTGTGGATGATGTTCGCGGTCATCGGCATTCCCATCAAGGCGCAGCTCGGCCTCAACGAGACCGAGTTCGGCATGCTGATCGCCACCCCGGTGCTGACCGGTTCCCTGGTACGCCTGCCGCTGGGCATGTGGACCGACAGGTTCGGCGGCCGCATCGTGTTCTTCGCGCTGATGCTCGCCACCGTCGGGCCGATCTGGCTGATGGAGTACGCCACCGAGTTCTGGCACTTCCTGACCATCGGCCTGTTCGTCGGCGTCGCCGGCGGCTCCTTCTCGGTAGGCATCGCCTACTGCGCGCGCTGGTACGAGAAGGAGCGCCAGGGCATGGCGATGGGCGTGTTCGGCGCCGGCAACTCGGGCGCGGCGCTGACCAAGCTGGTGGCGCCCAGCATCGTCATCGCCTACGGCTGGACCATGGTGCCGCAGGTCTACGCCGCCGCCATGCTGGTCACCGCCATCCTGTTCTGGCTGTTCACCTATGACGACCCGGCGCACAAGGTACCCGCCCACGTCACCGTCGCCGAGCAACTCAAGGCCCTGAAGGACCCGGCGGTGTGGAAGTACTGCCAGTACTACTCCATCGTCTTCGGCGGCTATGTCGCCCTGGCGCTGTGGATGACCAAGTACTACGTCACCGAATACGGCTTCGATCTGAAGACGGCGGCGCTCCTGGCCGCGGCCTTCTCCCTGCCCGGCGGCATCCTGCGCGCGGTGGGTGGCTGGATGTCGGACAAGTGGGGCGCGCATCGGGTGACCTGGTGGGTGCTCTGGGTGTCCTGGATCTGCCTGTTCATCATGTCCTATCCGCAGACCGAGTTCACCGTGAAGACCGTGGACGGCCCCGTCACCTACGCCATCCATCTCGGCCCGGAAATCTTCACCGCCCTGCTGTTCACGGTGGGCGTGGCCTTCGCCTTCGGCAAGGCCAGCGTGTTCAAGTACATCTCCGACGAGTACCCGCACAACATCGGCGTCATCTCCGGCATCGTCGGCCTCATGGGCGGCCTCGGCGGCTTCCTGCTGCCGATCATGTTCGGCGCCCTGGTCGACCTCACCGGCATCCGCTCCTCCGCCTTCATGCTCATGTACGGCGTGGTCTGGGTCAGCCTGATCTGGATGTACACGACCGAGGTTCGCAAGCTGGACCTCATCAAGAAGCCCGCCGTCGCGGCGGACGTCCTGGAATGAACGCCATGGCACACGCCACTCGCCAGTCCCGCATCCGGGCTACCGACACATCCCACTTCAACGCACGCAACGGAGAACCGAGATGAGTACAGACATCAAGAACTGGGACGTGGAGGACCAGAAGTTCTGGGACTCCACCGGCAAGGGCATCGCCTACCGCAACCTGT
>CAZONS010000066.1:0-13670 GCA_964581195.1 uncultured Thiobacillus sp.
CTCGCTGTCGGTGTAGCCGGAGATGATGATGCGCACCGAATCGGGCCAGGTCCGCCGTACCTCCTTGAGGAATTCGACGCCGCTCACCTCGGGCATGCGCTGGTCGGTCAGCACCACCTGGACCGCTTCCCGCTCCATGATGCCGCGCGCCTCCGCCGCGCCGGAAGCGGTGTAGACCTCGAAGTCCTCCTCCAGGGTGCGGCGCAGGGCCTCCTGGGAACGGACCTCGTCGTCGATGACCAGGACGGTGGGCAGGGCAGTCATGGGGATGTCGCCCGCTCAGCGGGCGGCGCGCGGTTCCGGGGCTGGGGTGAGGGCCGCTAGTGTAATGCCTGGCGCGGCTTCCTCCGCGCCCGGACGTGACAGGGCGCGGAGGAAGCCGCGCCGGCTGAGTGGCTGTTCCAGTTTCGCGGCCAGGCCCTCGGGCTTGGCCGGCGTGAACACTTCGTCCAGCACCGCCGCCGCCACGGCGCGCGCCGTGGCCATGTCGGGGAAGTCGAACATGGGCGAGAACAGGGAGCCGCTGAGGTAGGGGCCGATGCCGGCCTCGTGCGCGGCGAGAAATTCGTGGTCGCCGGCGGGCAGTTCCCACGCCTGCCGGCTGCCGCTCGCCATCGTGTCCCAGTTGGCGTCGGCGCCGGGCAGGCAGATCAGGCTCATGAACCAGGGGGTGACGAGGACGCCCACCCAGTCGCCCCGCCAGGGGCGGAAACCCACGGCTTCCACCGCCAGGGCGGGATTGAGCAGGGGGATGCCGGCCATGCGGCCGCTGGCGATGGCGCGGAATACGGTTTCCAGCGCGGCGGCGGGGTCCGCCTCCCCGAGGCCGGCCTGGGTCATGCCTCCAGCACCATGAATTGTTCGCGGGCGCCGTCGCAGTTGGGGCAGCGCCAGTGCGGCGGCAACTCGGCGAAGGACGTGCCGGGCGGCACCTGCCAGACCGGGTCGCCCTCGGCCGGGTCGTAGACGTGCCAGCAGATCTTGCATTCCAGCCGGGCGTCGGCCGGCAGGCGGCTGGCGTCGCCGAGGAAGGAGCCTTCGAAGCCGCGTGTCAAGCGATCCACTCCAGCACTTCGGCCAGGCGTTCGGCGCTGTCCTCCAGGTCCTCGGCGGCGGCGCGGGCCACCTCGGGCACCGCCGTGATCTCCAGGGTGTTGAGGATGAGGGCGTCCTGAGAGTTGAAGTACTGCACCCACCAGACGCGGTCGACGCCGGTGGCGGTGATGCGGCAGTTGCCGTAGCCGCGCGACAGCAGGGTGACGTGGCCGCGGCCCAGGCTCTGGTCGAGCCAGGCGCCGTCCTCCGGCGAGAACGGCAGCAGGGAGAGATTGATGACGTGGCTGGGCGCCGTCGGCCGCGCCAGTTGCTCGCCGATTTCCGCGAGCAGCGCCGGGGCGTTGACCACGCCCGGGCCGAGCGCGGCCGGCGTCGGTTCGGCGCGGCCGCCGGCGGCGGCGAGGGTGGCGGGTACGTCGCCCACTTCCACCCGATCGGCATAGGCGTTGCCCTCGTGGTCGCGTCCGCGCAGGCGCCAGACGCCGGCGAACACGCTTTCCTGGATGGCCAGGGTGCCGCCCTCCCCCGCCACCTGGGCGGCGACCTCGCCCTCGCCCAGGACCTGGTCGATGAGCTCCCGGTCGGCTGCGGCGAGACCGCTCATGTCCAGGCTGGTCGTGGCCTGGCCGGGGCGCCAGGCGCGGGCGGCGTCGAGCACCCGGCCGAGCCAGACGCGGGCCGCGACCCGGTCGCGAACCGTCTCCGCTTCCGGCAGGATCGGCGCCCGCCAGGTGCGCATCTCGCGCGGCATGGGCAGGTAATCGAGGGTTTCGTCTTCCGGCTGCGAACCGGGGCCACGGGTTTCGCCGAGCGCGACGACGGGGATGGGGAAGGCGTGCATGGTGGGGGCCTCAGTGGCAAGTCGCGGAAGTGGCGCTGGAGACGGCGATACCGATGGACGGCGGCCGGCCGCCGGGCGCGGCCAGCAGCGCGTCGATGCGGGCGAGATAGACCGACCAGTCCTGGATGCCGGAGATCGCGCCGACATAGGCGCCGGCGCGCAGGAACACCAGGGTGGGCCAGCGGCTGAAGCCGTAGCGGGCCTGGAGCTCGGCTTCCAGTTCGGCAGCCACGACGCCGGCGCGGAAGCGTCCGGGATGGACGCGCAGCAGTTCCGGCAGGACCACGGCCACGTCCAGGCATTCCGGGTGCCGCAGCGGGTCGCCGGCGCAGAACAGGATGGCATCGCCGGGGGCCGCGCAAAAGGCGTCGAGGTTGCCGGCATCGAGCCGGGGGTAGCCGAATTCGTCGACCAGGCGGGTCATCAGGGGGTGCGTCATGGCGATAGGCCTCTCAGGTGCGGGGGGAGTTGCGGGGTACGCTCGATCAGGTCGGCGAAGTGCGCCGAGACGTCGGTCTCGCCCGCCATCGCCGCTTCCAGGCCGTCGAGCGCGGCGTCGATGCGGGCGGCCGTGGCGGCGTCGATGACTTCGCGCGCGGCGTCGATGAAGGCCAGCAGCCAGGTGCCGGGAGGCTGTTCGCCGACCAGGGCCAGGTCGAGCTGGCGCCTGCCGCCGCGCCCCTGGCAGAGGGCGACGTAGCCGTTGCATTCGACGACCTGCATGGGGAGGCCTAGGCACATGGGGTTGCCTCGCGGGCGGTGACAAATCCGCCCCTCATCACGCCACCCCCAAAAACCGCCCATCCCCCATCCGGCAAGCCATCGCGGCGCTGGGGCGCTGGCCTTCGTAGTGGTCCAGGCTCAGGCTGTCGAGGGTGAGGTTTTCCGCCGGCGCGGCGCGGCATTCGGGTTTGGCCATCCAGCCATAGAGCGTGTCCAGAGCCAGGTTCAGCGCCTCCGGGATGCGCGCCTTGACCGTGTCCGACAGGCTGCCGCCGTAGTCGTCGAGGATTTCCGGCTGGCAGCCGATCAGGGTGACGTTGTCCGGGTTCCAGCCGCGCAGACGGGCCACCGAGAGCACTTCCTGGAAGCCGGTCTGGTGCAGGCTCATCTTCTTCACCCCCATGAAGGCGGGCACGGCGTCGTCGCGCACCACCTTGAGCGTGCCGGGTTCCAGGCCGTAATCGACGGCGTCGAGGATCAGCAGGCGGCGGCAGCCTTCCACATAGGGCAGCAGGTAGAGCCCCTGGGTGCCGCCGTCGAGCAGGCGCACGCCGGGGCGGAAGCGCCACTGGCCGTGCAGCCGTTCCAGGGCGCGGATGCCGAAGCCCTCGTCGGCCCAGAGCAGGTTGCCGATGCCCAGCACCAGGATGTCGCAGCGGTAGTCGAGATCGTCCATGGCACGGTCGATCATGGCTTGTCGTCCTTGAACATGCGCCAGCCGGAAAGCATGGTGGAGACCAGGCTCTGCCGCGACATGATGTCCTCGCGGATCGCGGCATAGACGTGCAGCAGCACGAACAGGCAGATCATCCACAGGCCCAGGTGGTGCCAGGTGTGTACGTCCTGGCTCTGGCCGAACAGCGGGATCACCCAGGAGGTGAACAGGGTGTGCGCCCAGCTGCCCTCCTGCGTGCCCTCGCCGTAGAGGGCGAAGCCGGTGACGATCATGAACAGGGCGGTGGTGAGGAACATGCCGAACATGGCCAGTTGCGCCAGTGGGTTGTGGCCCACGTATTTCTTCGGGTCCGGCTCCAGGAACAGGTACCAGCGCAGTTCGAACAGCACTTCCTTCCACCAGTTGCCGTTGAAGATCGGCAGGACGAACATCTGCCGGGCGTGGTGGTTGCCGACGAAGGCCCAGTAGATGCGGCCGAGGAAGCCGATCAGCAGGACATAGCCGGCGGCGAAGTGGGCGAAGCGGATGGTGCCCATCAGGAAGTGGTCGCTGGCCTCGCCGGGCAGGCTGGACGGCGGGCTGGCGATGAACCAGCCGGAGAGGGCCAGCACCGTGATCGCCAGGGCGTTGACCCAGTGCCACAGCCGCACCGGCGCTTCGTAGACGTAGACCGCCTTGACCGCGCGCCCTCGGGCCGCGGCTTCCTGCATGTCTTGCGATGAGAGCATGTGTGTCTCCTTGGCTAGAGGCGAGTAGCGAGTCGCAAGTGGCTGTCTCGACTCGCCACTCGCGACTCGCCACTAGCCATTCAACGTACCCGCACCTTGCTCATCTCCTGTCCGTCCGGCGCCATCACGTGGGTGGAGCAGGCGAGGCAGGGGTCGAAGCTGTGCAGGGTGCGCAAAATTTCCAGGGGCTGGTCGGCCTTCGCCACCGGGGTGTTCATCAGGCTGGCCTCGAAGGCGCCGATCTGGCCCTTGGCGTCGCGCGGACTGCCGTTCCAGGTGGTGGGCACCACGCACTGGTAGTTGTCGATGCGGCCGTCCTTGATCCGCACCCAGTGCCCCAGGGCGCCGCGCGGCGCCTCGGTGAAGCCGACACCCTTGGTTTCCTTGGGCCAGGTCGACGGTTCCCACTTCTCGATGTTGGCCGTGGCCAGGTCGCCGGCCTTGAGGTTGGCCATCAGCTTGTCCTGGAAGTAGCGCATCTTGTGCGCCGCCCAGGAGGCTTCCAGGCCGCGCGCGGCGGTGCGCCCGAGGGTGGAGAACAGCGCCGGCAGCGGCAGGCCCAGTTGCTTCAGGACCCTATCCACCGGCTCCTTGAACTCCGGCTTGTTCTGCACGTAGCCGATGATGTAGCGCGACAGCGGCCCCACTTCCATGGCGTGGCCCTTCCAGCGCGGCGCCTTGATCCAGGAATACTTGCCGCCCTCGTCGATCTGCTCGATCCGGGTCGAGGTGCCCTTGGCGTTCCTGCCCAGTTCGTAGTGCGGCTCGGTTTCGCCGTCCCAGGGGTGCAGGCCCTTGCCGGCGCCTTCCCCGGCGTACTTGAACCAGGAGTGGTCGACGAATTCCTGGATCTGGCCCGGGTCGCGCAGGTCCACCTCGTGCACCTTCGACAGGTCGCCGTTGATGATGGCGCCGCGCGGCAGCATCAGGTTGGCCTCGGAATAGTCGTTGGCCTTGTCCGGGATGTCGCCGTAGGACAGCACGCTGGTCGACGACAGGCCGCCGCCGTAGGTCCAGTCCTTGTAGAAGGAGGCGATGGCGAGCAGGTCCGGGATGTAGACGTTGTCGATGAAGTCGATGGTGCGGTCGATGATGTAGGACACCAGGTTCAGCCGCTCCATGTTCACCGCGCCCACGGCGCCGGTGTCGTGGACGTTGATGGCGCAGGGCACGCCCCCCACCAGCCAGTTCGGGTGCGGGTTCTTGCCGCCGTAGATGGTGTGGATCTTGACGATCTCCTTCTGGAAATCGAGCGCCTCCAGATAGTGCGTCACCGCCATCAGGTTGGCCTCCGGCGGCAGCTTGTAGGCCGGGTTGCCCCAGTAGCCGTTCATGAACGGCCCAAGCTGGCCGGATTCGACGAACTTCTTCAGGCGGTTCTGGATGTCGCGGAAATAGCCGGGCGAGGACAGCGGCCAGGAAGAGATGCTCTGCGCCAGTTCCGAGGTGGCCTTGGGGTCGGCCTTCAGGGCGGAAACCACGTCCACCCAGTCGAGCGCGTGCAGGTGATAGAAGTGCACCAGGTGGTCGTGCGCCTGCAGGGTCAGCTGCATGATGTTGCGGATGCTGTTGGCGTTCTCCGGAATCTGGATGCCCAGCGCGTCCTCCACCGCCCGCACGCTGGTCAGGGCGTGGGTGCCGGTGCAGACGCCGCAGATGCGCTCGGTGAAGGCCCAGGCGTCGCGCGGGTCGCGGCCCTTGAGGATGACTTCCAGACCGCGCCACATGGTGCCGGTGGAGACGGCGTTGCGGATCACGTTGTTGCCGTCGAGATTGACCTCGACCCGCATGTGGCCCTCGATCCGGGTCACCGGGTCCACCACCACGCGCTTGCCGGCGTTGTCGAGCTTGAAGCCCTGGGTTTCGTAGGCACTCATGGTCGTTCCTTATTTTTCGTTGCCGGAGTTGTTGCGGGATTGCTTGATGGCGCTCACCGCCGCGTGCGCCGCCACCGCCGCGCCGACCACGCCCAGCACCGTGCCGCCGACCTGGTCGGCGTTGGCCTCGACGCCGAACTGCTTGATGTCGGTGACGCGGTCGTAGAACGAACCCTTGTCCCAGAAGCCATCCTCGGAACAGCCGATGCAGCCGTGGCCGGACTGGATCGGGAAGGACACCCCACCGTTCCAGCGCACGGTGGAGCAGGCGTTGTAGGTGGTCGGCCCCTTGCAGCCCATCTTGTAGAGGCAATAGCCGCGGCGCGAGCCCTCGTCGTCCCAGGCCTCGGCGAACTGGCCGGCGTCGAAGTGCGGGCGGCGATAGCATTTGTCGTGGATGCGCTGGCCGTAGAACATCTTCGGCCGGCCCTGGCGGTCCAGTTCCGGAATGCGGTCGAAGGTCAGCATGTAGGTGATGACCCCGGTCATCACCTCGGCGATGGGCGGGCAGCCCGGCACCTTGATGATCGGCTTGTCGGTGATGACCTTGTGCACCGGCGTGGCCTGGGTCGGGTTCGGCTTGGCCGCCTGGACGCAGCCCCAGGAGGCGCAGGAACCCCAGGAGATGATCGCCTTGCAATCGCGGGCCACGTGCTTCAACTGCTCGACGAAGGGCCGGCCGCCGATGATGCAGCTCATGCCTTCCTGGTTCAGCGGCGGGTTGCCCTCCACCGCCAGGATGTAATTGCCCTTGTACTTGGTCATCACCTCTTCCAGGATCGCCTCGGCCTGATGCCCGGCGGCGGTCATGATGGTGTCGTCATAGTCCAGGGAGATCATCGACAGCACCGCGTCCTTGGCCAGGGGATGGCCGGAGCGGATGAAGGACTCGGAGCAGCAGGTGCATTCCAGGCCATGCAGCCACAGCACCGGGGTGCGCGGCTTGGTCTCCATGGCGTGGGCGATGCGCGGCACGAAGGCCGGGCCCAGGCCCAGCGAGGCGGCGGTCAGGCTGCAATACTTGAGAAAGCTGCGCCGGGTGATGCCCTGCCGCCGCATCACCTCGTAAAAGGTCTCCACCATGAACGGGTCTCCTCTCGATCGTGTGGGCCTCCCCGGAGACGGATGCAACCGGTGGAGGACGGGATCACATGATCAAGAAGCGTGCCAGCACCTGACGGATATCATTTCCATCGTGCAATCAAGGTGTTGATTCATTTGCAGCGACCACGAGCGCGGCCTGGACTGATTACACGGTAACCATTCGAGCCCATGAATGGTTACCAGGTTGCCCGACGCACACCCCCATCAGGCGAGGGGGTGCGCCCTCAGCCAGGCGTCGAACGCCTCCACCGGCAACGGCCGGCTGAACAGATAGCCCTGGAAGGCGGCGCAGCCGAATTGGTCGAGCCGCTCCAACTGCGCCTCCGTCTCCACCCCTTCGGCGATGACGTCGAGGCCCAGGGTGCGGCCCATGGTGATGATGGTCTGGACGATGGCGGCGTCGTTGTGATCGCTCGCCAGATCGGCGACGAAGGAGCGATCGATCTTCAACTGATCGAGCGGCAGTCGCTTGAGGTAGGACAAGGAGGAAAAACCGGTGCCGAAGTCATCCATCGAAAAGCCGATACCCAGCGCCTTCAGCGCCTGCATCCGCTCGATGGTTTCGACAACGCTGTCGAGCACCACGCTCTCGGTGAGTTCGATCTTGAGGCGTCCGGGGTCGGCGCCTGAGTCGCGCAGCACTTGCGCCACCTCGGCCACGAAACCCGCTTGGCGAAACTGGCGCGCGCTGACATTGACCGCAAGGCGCAGGTCGCGGCAGGCGGCGTGTCCCGACCAGGCCTTGATCCGGGCACAGGCGGTCTCCAGCACCCAACGGCCGATGGGCAGGATCAGGCCGGTTTCCTCCGCCAGGGGGATGAAGGCATCCGGCGCGACCAGACCACGCTCCGGATGCTGCCAGCGCAACAATGCCTCGGCGCCGATGACCTGACGCTTGCTGTCGAGTTGCGGCTGGTAGTAGAGCCGCAACTGCCCGCGTTCCACCGCAAGGCGCAGATCGGCCTCCAGCGCGCTGCGCTCATCCAGCGCGGATTGCATGGACGGATCGAAGAAGCGCAGACAGTTGCGGCCTGCGTACTTGGCCTGGTAGAGAGCCAGATCGGCTTGCCTGAGCAGGGTTTCCACCGGTTGTTCATGATCGAGAAACAGGGTGACGCCAAGGCTGGCGCTGGTGTGATGTTCCTGGCCTTCAAGGTCATACGGCCGTGCCAGGTTCTCGCGCACTTTCTCGCCAATCAGACGCGCCTGGCCGGCGGCTTCTATCGCATCCGGGCTCAGATCCTCCAGCACCAGCACGAACTCGTCGCCGCCCAGGCGCGAGATGGTGTCGCCCAGGTGCGAGATGGTGTCAGCCTCGCGCACTCCGCATTGCAGCCGCCGCGCCACCTCGCCCAGCAACAGGTCGCCGGCGGCGTGGCCGCGGGTGTCGTTGAGCATCTTGAAGTTGTCCAGATCCAGAAAGATCACGGCGCCGTGGCGCCCGCCGCGGGCGCTGCTGGCCAGGGCCTGGGCGAGTCGGTCCATCAGCAGACGGCGGTTGGGCAGATGGGTGAGCGGATCGTAATAGGCCAGGCGGTGGATCTCGGCCTCGGCTTCCTTGTTCCGGGTGATCTCGGAAAAGGTGCCGACGTAATGAGTCGTCTCCCCCGCCGGCGTCCTGACGGCGGAGATGGTCAGCCACGCGGCAAAGATATTGCCGTTCTGGCGCCGGTTCCACATTTCGCCCTGCCAGTAGCCCTGCTCGCGCAGGGACTGCCACATCGAGTCGTAATAGGGCTTGTCATGGCGGCCAGAACGCAGCATGGCCGGGGTCTGGCCGATGGCCTCCTCGGCGCGATAGCCGGTGAGGCGGGTGAAGGCATGGTTGACCCGGACGATGACGCCATGGGCATCGGTCACCATGATGCCTTCCTGCGATTCGAAGGCGATGGCGGCGATGCGCAGTTCCTCCTCGGCCTGTCGGCGCGCGCTGATGTCGGTGAGGGCGACGCGCAGTTGCTGCCGCTCGCCATCCAGGTAGCGGCACTCCAGGCGGGCATGGAATGGCGCATCGCCACGCAACAGGGTCAGGTCGCAATCCCGCGCGCCGGTGAACAGGCGCCGCCAGGACTCGCGCGATTCCACCGCGATGTAACGCTCGAAGCGACGCCCGCGCAGGCGCTGGCGCTCCTCGCCGAGCAAGGTGGCGGCGGTGAGGTTGAGCTGTTCGATCAGACCATCGCGGGATAGGGTGAGGTAGCCGACCGGCGCGAAGTCGTAGAGATCGACGTAACGATCGCGCGACGCTTCCAGTTCGACCTGGGCCTGGCGCAGGGATTCGTTCTGCATCTCCAGTTCGATCTGGTGCACCTGGAGCTCATGCAGCTGCGCCTCCGGCGGCTGTATCTCCGGGGCGGGGGTGACCGCGAGCCGCGCTTCGGCGACGTCACGCAGGCTGGGGGCCGACCGGGAGTCCTTGCTCATGAAGTGTTTTCCAGCTTGCCTGGTTCCCAGGCTCCAGCGTGGTAACCGGTTGACTGGCTCCCACGCTCCAGCGTCGCGGACCTCATGACGCTGGAGCGTCCAACACCGGTTACCACGCTGGAGCGTGGGAACCAGGCAAACCAGACAAGAGTGGGAACCAGGCCAGTATCCGCGAACGCGATGAAGTCAACGCTCATCGCCGTTCCAGCCATTTCAGCAATACCGCGAACAGCAGGCCCGGCTCCACCGGCTTGCCGATGAAGTCGTTCATACCCGCCGCCAGGCATTTCGCGCGGTCCTCGGCGAAGGCGTTGGCGGTCATGGCCACGATGGGCGGGGCCTCCCTTCCGGGCAGCGCGCGGATCGCCCGGGTGGCGGCGACGCCATCCATCTCCGGCATCTGCATGTCCATCAGGATCGCGTCGTAGTCGTTTTCCCGCGCCATGCGCAGCGCGACCGTGCCGTCTTCGGCGAGGTCGAGCGCGAGGCCGGTGTTCTCCAGCAGCGCTCGCGTCACTTCCTGGTTGATCGGCTCGTCTTCCGCCAGCAGGATGCGCTTGCCCGCATGGTCACGGCGCAAGCGCGCCTCGGCCTCCTCCAGCGAGGGCGGTGCCTCGATCGCCGCGGGTGCCTCCCCACCCTTTTTCAACCTTGCCGTCAGCCAGAAGCGGCTGCCCTCGCCGGGGAGGCTGTCGACACCGACCTCGCCGCCCATCATCTCGGCGATCCGCTTGGTGATGGCCAGGCCCAGGCCGGTGCCGCCGTAACCGCGGGTGGTCGAGTTGTCCGCCTGTTCGAAGGCTCTGAACAGCCGGGCCATCTGCTCGGCGGTCATGCCGATGCCGGTATCGCTGACCTCGAAACGCAGCAGATAGCCGGTCTGCGTTTCCTGCAGAACCCGCCCGGTGAGTGTGATGTCGCCCTGCTCGGTGAACTTGAGGGCATTGCCCAGGTAATTGACCAGCGCCTGCGACAGGCGATTGGCGTCGCCGCGCAACAACCTGGGCATGCCGGACATCTTGACGTGGAATTTCAGCCCCTTGTCCGTCATGGCGCCGCCCACCACCGCCAGAATGCCATGCAACAGGTCGGCCAGCACGAAATCCTGATCATCCAGCGCCATCTTGCCGGCCTCGATCTTGGACAGGTCGAGGATGTCGTTGATGATGGCCAGCAGGTGTTTGCCAGAGGTCGCGATTATGTCGAGCCGCCCGGCCTGGGTCGGGGTGACCCCGTCGCGCCGGAGCAGATGCGCCATGCCGAGGATGCCGTTCATGGGCGTGCGGATCTCGTGGCTCATGTTGGCCAGGAAGGCGCTCTTGGCGCGGCTGGCGGCCTCGGCGGCCTCCTTGGCGCGGGCCAGCTCCCGCGTCCGGGTCGCGACCAGTTCCTCCAGATGCTGGCGGTACTCATCCAGTTCCGCGTCGTTGCGCTGCTTCTCGCTGATGTCGCTGTTGCGGCCATGCCGGCCGAGCGGCAGCCCCGAGGCGTCGCGCAGCGGGCGACAGTGATGGCTGATCCAGCGCTCCGAGCCATCGCGATGGCGGATGCGGAATTCCATGTCGTCGACCTTTCCCCCGACGCTGTGAACCGCGACATAGCGCGCGCGGTCATCGGGATGGATCAGGCGCAACATCAGCTCAGTATCGGCGAGGAAGTCCTCAGGAGCGTAGCCACACATGGACTCGCAGGCGGGGGAGACATAGCGGTAACGCCCGTCCTCTTCCAACCAGAAAATCCAGTCGACGGCGTTGTCCGCGAGCAGTCGGAATCTGGATTCCGACTCGCGCAGGGCCTCCCGCAGCCGTACCTGCTCGCTGATGTCGACAATGGCCACGCGCAAGCTCGGGGGCTCGTCATCCCGCGCCATGCGCAGGCAATCGACGCGCGCCTGGAGAGGAGCACGGTCGCCAGGCCGCAGCGTCAACTCGCAGCTCCGGCCGCCTTCTCCGGCCATCGCGGCCATGAACAGGCGCCGCCAGCGCTCGCGATCTTCCTCCACGACATAGGCATCGAAGCGCCGCCGCGCCAGCTTGCCGCGCTCCACGCCGAGCAGGGCGGCGCCGGTGAGATTGATGCTCTCGATCAGCCCGTCACGGGAGAGGCTGAGATAAGCCAGCGGCGCGAATTCGTAGAGATCGACATAGCGGTCACGCGACTCCTCCAAGGCGAGATGGACCTGGCGCAGGGATTCGTTCTGCATCTCCAGTTCGATCTGGTGCACCCGGAGTTCATGCAGGAGTGTCTCGGTGGTGAGATCGGTGTCGGCCGCGGGCGAGCGGGCAAGCGCTTCCTCCGCGGCCTGGCGCAGGGTGGGTGATGCTCCTTTGGAAGAGGCTTGCATGCGTCTCCTTGTTTCGATCGAACGCGGCATCCGCCGCGATGACGACCGTTCGGCGAACCGCGATCACCGCGCCCATAAGGTTGCGCGTGAGGATGATAACGGCCATCCGCCGAATAAGCTGTATCACCCAGGACCATACCTTAGGCCCAGTGCGGCGGGAAGCCTGTCTCACGGCGCCGCCATTTCCTCCATCGCCAGCAGGATCAGCGGCGCCATGCCACCGCGGTCGGCGAGACGGCGAGCGTTGAGCACCATCCTGCGTCGGCCGAGGAGCGGAAAATCATGCTCCACCTCGTAGCCGTCGAAGCTCTGATCGCGCGGCAGGAGGGTTTCCAGCAGCTCGCGCAACTTCGGGATGTCCCACTGCCGCTCGCCGATTTCATACAGGGGCTGCCCGATGGTCGCGGTCGCCGTGGTCTTGAAGCGTTGATAGAAGGCGCGGCTGGCGGTCACCACGCGCAGGTCGGCGTCCAGCACCACCAGCGACTCCCGCACGGTGTCGACGATGGCTTCCGCCATGCTCCGCGCCGCCGCCACGGCGGCCTCGGCGGCGACCCGCTGGCTGATGTCGGTGAAGGTGAGCACGACACCATCGATGACGTTGTCGAGCGTGCGGTAGGGCTGGATACGCGCCAGATAGGCGGCGCCGGCAACCGTCTTCACCTCGCGCTCGCGTGGCACCAGGGAGTCGAGCACCGCTTGCGCCTCGGCCAGCAGATCCTCGCCGACGAGGTCGGACTTGATGTCGGCGAGCGGCCGCCCGACGTCTGTGGCCACCAGGCGGTAGATCGCCGTGGCCTCGCGGGTATAGCGGCGGATGTGCAGCGCGGGGTCGAGAAAGACGGTGCCGATGTGGATGTTGTCGAGCAGGTTCTTCATGTCGTTCTGCATGCCGGCCAGTTGCTCGATCTTGGCCTGCAATTCGGAGTTCACCGTGATCAGCTCCTCATTGACCGATTGCAGTTCCTCCTTGGAGGTTTCCAGTTCCTCGTTGGTGGATTGCAGTTCCTCGTTGGTCGATTGCAATTCCTCGTTGGTCGACTTGAGTTCCTCGTTGGAGGCCTGCTGCTCCTCGATGGTGGCCTGCAGGTTTTCCTTGTTGTAGGCGAGGTCCCGTTCCAGTTCCTCGATCCGTTGCGCGGCCACGCTCACCGCGACCGTCTTGCCACGCTTGCCGGTGGCCGCCTTGCGCGGCGGTTGCGGCAGTTCCTGGAAGCTGACCAGCAACAGGCCGGCGCCGGCCTCCGGGTCGGGCAGCGGCCGCACGCTCAGGTGGATGGACTGGAGGTCGCCATGGGTCTTGACCCGTACTTCGCGATTGAGCAGCGGCCTGACCTCGGCGCCATGGAGGGCGTTGCGCAGTTCCAGTTGCAGGCCCTCCCGCGCCATGTCGATCAGGTTGAGGCTGGCTTCGCCGGGGGCCGGGCGCAGGTATTTTCCGGTCTCGCCATGCACATAGAGGATGTTGCCCTTGTGGTCGGCCAGCACCGAGGCGGGCGCGAACGACTGCAGCAGGGCCCGGCGGGTGAGTTCGGCGAAATTGGTCTCCCGCGATTTCTTCACGACTTCCTCCACTGGCTTGCCGCCGCCATCCGCCGACCAGGACAGGCTGGAGGCCATTACCGCGCGGGTGGAGGCGACGCTGTGGATGGCGCGGTAGAGCTTCCACTTGCGGCTGAGCGCGGTGAACAGTTCGGGATGGCCGCCGATGCTCTCGGAGGGCGACAGGAACAGGACGCCACCGGGCTTCAGGGCGTAATGGAAGGTCGGCAGCAGCCGGTTCTGCAGTTCCGGTTCCAGATAGATCATCAGGTTGCGGCAGCAGAGCAGGTCGAGCCTGGTGAAGGGGGGGTCCTTGATGACGTTCTGGGTGGCGAACACCACCATCTCGCGAATC
>CAZONS010000067.1:0-13452 GCA_964581195.1 uncultured Thiobacillus sp.
AGCCGAAGAAGGGGATGCGCAGCAGGCTCTTCTTCAGCACGAAGGACAGCGGCGGGAAGATCTGCTGGAAGGCGATGGTCTCCCAGGCCGATTGATGCTTGGCCAGCACCACGGAGGGTTCGCTCGGCAGGTTTTCCCGACCTTCGACCTGGAAACGAATGCCCACCAGCCAGCGCGCCAGCCAGATCACCACCCGCCCCCAGAGCGTGATGAAGCGATAGCGCGGCAGCGCCGGCACCGGCGCGGCGAGCAGGATCAGCAGGCTGAACGGAATGGTCAGCGCCGTCTTGATGAGGAAAAACAACAGGGAACGTAGGAATGGCATGGTGATCGCGCCGGCCGGGCCGGGAAGTTAAACCGGAATGTTCATTCGCCGAAGCGGGTTTGTGGCGCAGGCGTCTCGCCTGCCTCGTGGGTCTGATCAGAAGAACAAAGCAGGCGAGACGCCCGCGCTACAGCTTGGCCTCCGACGTCTTCCTGGGCGATGGACAATTTGGGTCAAGCCGCCTCGGCCAGGAGTGCCTGCACGGCATCGGCGAGATCCTCATAGACAGGCGTGCCTTCCGGCATCTGGCCTGCTTCCAGCGTGCGCAGGCCCTTGCCGGTCTTCACCAGCATCGGTTGCGCGCCCACCGCCAGCGCCGCCTGCAGGTCGCGCAGGGAGTCGCCGATGGCCGGCACCCCACGCAGGTCGCGGCGCAGGCGGGTGGCGATCTCGTTGAACAGGCCCGGCTTCGGCTTGCGGCAGGCGCAACGCGAATCCGCCGCGTGCGGACAGAAGAACACCGCGTCGATGCGCCCACCGGCCTGGACGACCAGCTTGTGCATCTTGGCGTGGATGGCATTGAGCGTGGCCATGTCGAACAGACCGCGACCGACCCCGGACTGGTTCGAGGCCACCACCACCCTATAGCCCGCCTGGCACAGGCGCGCGATGGCCTCCAGGCTGCCGGGGATCGGCTGCCATTCCTGCGGGTTCTTGATGAACTGGTCGGAGTCGAAATTGATGACACCGTCGCGGTCGAGGATGACGAGTTTCATGCGGCGGCCACCAGCTCATAGGAGAACTCGGGAATCCGCGCGCGCTCGGAAGCGTGCTCCAGGGTAATCGCGCAGACCTGTCCGGAGGCATCGAGATCGAGCAGTGTGTCCTCGTCGAGATCGCGCGTATCCGTGATGTCCGCCGGGCGCAATTCAATGTAGAGCGTGTCGGTATCAGTGAAATACTTGATCTTCACGGCTTGAACCTCCGATCAAAAAAAGCGTTATGCACGGTTTCTCCATCGGAAAGTAGCACAACTCGCAACCATTTCCCCTCCATCTCAAATACCTGAGTCCATCGCCGAATCCGCCCATCGGACTGAAGGGATTCATGGTCGGGACATTTCAGCGCGCGCTCGATCCATTCTTCCCTGATCGACGCCCGATCAGGTCTTTGACGCGTTACCAGAAAATACTGCGTGTATTTCAATTTCAGAAATCACACCGCCAACCGCGACAAATCCGCCACCCGGTTCATCGCCCGGTGCAGGCGCGCGAGCAGGCCGAGGCGGTTGTTGCGCAGATTGGCATCTTCCACATTGACCATGACGCCATCGAAGAAATCGTCGACCGGTCCTTTCAGCGCCGCCAGGGATTTCAAGGAGGCGGCGTAATCGCCCTGGTCGAAGGCGGCGTCGGCTACCGGCTCGACTTCGGCGAGGGCGGCATTCAGCGCGATCTCCGCGGCTTCCTGGAGCAGGTAGGGGTTGCTCACCGGCTCCACCGCGCCCTCCACCTTCTTCAGGATGTTGCCCACCCGCTTGTTGGCGGCGGCGAGGCTCTGTGCTTCCGGCAGCGCGGCGAATTCGCGCACGGCGGCGAGACGCTTGGCGATGTCGCCCAGGCGTTGCGGCCGCTGCGACACCACCGCGTCGACTTCCTGCGCGGTGTAGCCCTGCTCGCGCAGTTGCCCGGAGAGTCTCTCGAACATGAAGGTGGCGACCTGGCCGGCCACCGCCTCGTCGAAGCCGCGCACGCCGGCGGCCACCGCCAGCAGCGCGTCGAGTTGCAGCGGCAGGTCGCGCTCCATGAGTATGCGGATGACGCCGAGGGCGTGCCGGCGCAGCGCGAACGGATCCTTGTCGCCGGTCGGCACCTGGCCGATACCGAACAGGCCGACCAGGGTTTCCAGCTTGTCGGCCAGGGCGACGCAGACGCCGACCGGATTGCGCGGCAGTACGTCGCCGGCGAAACGCGGCTTGTAGTGGTCCTCGATGGCATCCGCCACCTCGCCGGGCAGACCGTCGTGCAGCGCGTAATAGCGGCCCATGATGCCCTGAAGCTCGGGGAACTCGCCGACCATGTCGGTGAGCAGGTCGGCCTTGGCCAGCGCCGCCGCCTGCTTGGCGCGCGCCTCCAGTTCCTGGTCGCCGAGCATCGCCGCGATGGCACCGGCGATCAGTTGCACTTTCCCGGAACGCTCGCCCTGACTGCCCAACTTGTTGTGGTAGACGACACGGTCCAGGGCTTCGATCCGGGATGCCAGAGTCTTCTTGCGATCCTGGTCGAAGAAGAACTTGGCGTCGGCCAGGCGCGGGCGCACCACCCGCTCGTTGCCGCCGATCACCTGCGCGGGGTCGGCCGGGCTGATGTTGGAGACGATCAGGAAGCGGTGGGTGAGCTTGCCGTCGGCGTCCAGCAGCGGGAAATACTTCTGGTTGGCCTTCATGGTGAGAATCAGGCATTCCTGCGGCACTTCCAGGTACTCGGACTCGAACTGGCAGACCAGCACATTGGGACGCTCGACCAGGGCGGCGACCTCATCGAGCAGGGCGTCGTCCTCGATCGGACTGACACCGTTGCCCAATCGGGCGGCGGCCGCCCGCAACTGGCGGGCGATCTCGTCACGCCGCTCGGTG
Source organism: uncultured Thiobacillus sp. (assembly GCA_964581195.1). Taxonomy (GTDB): domain Bacteria; phylum Pseudomonadota; class Gammaproteobacteria; order Burkholderiales; family Thiobacillaceae; genus PFJX01. Next base: position 2,901 of record CAZONS010000067.1, read on the forward strand.
AAGCTGGCGATGACCGCGCCTTCTTCCCGCATCTGGGTGGCATAGCTGTCGGCGTCGCGGAGGACGACGACCGGGTTGACCGCTTCGAAGCGGTGGCCGCGCGTCTCGCGCCCGGCATCGAGTCCCAGCGTCGATACCGTGACGACCGCGTCGCCATGCAGCGCCACCAGGCCATGCGCCGGGCGCACGAAGTTGACCGTGCTCCAGCCGTCGGCGAGCTGGTAAGTCATCACCTTGGGGATGGGCAGCTTCGCCAGGGCCTCGTCCAGGGCCTGTTGCAGGCCGGCGTCCAGGCTGGCGCCGGCCACCACGGTATCGAAGAACAGGGCTTCGCCCTTGCCATCCGGCTGCCGCTTCAGTTGCGGCACCACGCCGGCGTCCAGTCCCATCGCGCCCAGGCGTTTCAACAACGCGGGGGTGGGCTGGCCGGACGCATCCAGGGCGACGCCCACCGGCATCAATTTCTGCGATACCGGCTTGTCGGCGGCGCGCGCCGCCACCTCGGTGACGTGCGCGGCCAGGCGGCGCGGCGAGGCATAGGGCGTGACGACACAGTCGGTGGCGGCCAGACCCAGTGCCTTGAGCTTGTCGGCCAGGGTGGCGGCGAAAGCTTCGCCGAGCTTCTTCAGCGCCTTGGGCGGCAGTTCCTCGACGAACAGTTCGATCAGCAGGTTTTTCGTGCTCATGTTCATGCCGCCTTCTTCTCGATCTCTTTCAGCGCTTCCTCGGCCCAGGCTCTGGGCGCCATCGGGAAACCGAGACGGACGCGCGACTCCAGGTAGCTCTGCGCGACACTGCGCGCCAGGTTGCGGATGCGGCCGATGTAGGCGGCGCGCTCGGTCACCGAGATGGCGCCGCGCGCATCGAGCAGGTTGAAGGTGTGGGCGGCTTTCAGCACCTGCTCGTAGGCCGGTAGCGCCAACTGGTTTTCCATCAGGTGTTTCGCCTGTTTCTCGTGGGCGTTGAAGGCGGTGAGCAGGAACGCGACGTCGCTGTGCTCGAAATTGTAGGTGGACTGCTCCACCTCGTTCTGGTGGAACACGTCGCCGTAGCTGACGCCGGGCGAATACTCCAGGTCGAACACGTTGTCCACGCCTTGCAGGTACATGGCCAGGCGCTCCAGACCATAGGTGATCTCACCGGTGATCGGCTTGCAGTTGATGCCGCCGACCTGCTGGAAATAGGTGAACTGGGTGACTTCCATGCCGTTGAGCCAAACCTCCCAGCCCAGGCCCCAGGCGCCCAGGGTGGGGTTTTCCCAGTCGTCCTCGACGAAGCGGATGTCGTTCTGTTTCAGGTCGAAACCGAGGGCTTCGAGGGAGCCGAGATACAGTTCCAGGATGTTTTCCGGGGCGGGTTTGAGCACCACCTGGAACTGGTAGTAATGCTGCAAGCGGTTGGGGTTCTCGCCGAAGCGGCCGTCCTTGGGCCGGCGCGAGGGCTGCACATAGGCGGCTTTCCAGGGCTCCGGCCCGAGCGAGCGGAGGAAGGTGGCGGTATGGCTGGTGCCGGCGCCGACTTCGAGATCGTAGGGTTGCAACAGGGTGCAGCCCTGTTCCCCCCAGAAACGCTGGAGGGTGAGGATGATGTCCTGGAAAGCGGGCATGAGCTTGCGTAAGGGGGAGAAAAGGAGCGCGATTTTAACCGCGATTGGCCTGTCTCCCCACCCTGGTTCGCCCCGCCGCGCCATGGAATGTGTCGAAAATCCGGCAATCTGGGCAAGGAACCAACAAGGCCCGCAGGCTTGCCGATGCGGCAACGCGGCATTCCGGCGCCAGGGCGGAGGGACGCGGGCCATGAAAGCATGGGCACGGTAGTTGCTATAAATATATTGACCTTGTGGAGAACATCATGACACTCACCCTCACGCCCAGTCTGACCATCCGCTTCCGCCGCGCGGCGGATTCCGCCTGGCACATGATCCGCACCCACACGCGACGCCTGTCCATCTTCAGCCTGTCCTTCCTGAGACTGGAAGTGCTGGTGTTCAAGTACCACGGGAAATGATCACCGCCGCGTCGAGCCCGCCGCCCTCGCGATGCCGGAATTCGATGCGCCAGCCATGAGCGTCCGCCAATTGCCGCGCGATCGCCAGGCCCAGCCCGCTGCCACCGCTGTCGCGGCTGCGCGAGCCCTCCAGTCGATGAAACGGTCGGAACACCGCCTCGCGCTGAGCCTCCGGTATCCCGGGGCCGCGATCCAGCACTGAGATCCGCGCTTCCCTTTCAGCACAGGCCAATTCCAGTTCGACCGCGGCCTCGCCGCCGTAGCGGCGGGCGTTGTCCAGCAGGTTGCCGACGACACGGCGCAAGGCCGCCTCACCCAGCCTCACCCCACAGTCCTTCTCCGGCGGATGCCAGACCACCGGCCCCAGCCGCGCCGCGGTTTCAGCCAGTTCGTCCAGCAGCGCCACCAGGTCGCATTCATCGAGTGCGTTGGCCTGGAGGGCGCGCGCGAACACCAGCATGTCGCTGATCAGCCGGTTCATCTCGTCCAGGTCGCGCTCCATCCGCCCCACCTGGGTCGCGTCGGCATCGTCCAGCATGGACAGCGCCAGTTTCATGCGGGTGATGGGGGTGCGCAGGTCATGGGAAATGCCGGAGAGCAGAACGGTGCGGTTTTCCAGCAGCGCGTGGACCTCGCCCGCCATGCGGTTGAAGGCGGCGGTGAGTTCGCGGATTTCCTTCGGACCGGTCTCCGGCAGGGGCACCGGGTCCCTGCCCTGCCCCACCTCGCCGGCCTTCTCGGCCAGGCTGTTCAACTGGCGACTGACCCGACCGACCAGCAGCAGGGCGGTCACCACGGTCAGGGCGGCGCCGAGGAGGAAGACGCCGACGGCCGCGAGCGGGGCCTGCAGGGCATAGCGATTCTGGTTGAAGCCGACCCGCAGCACCTTGTCCGCCGCCTGGATGTCCAGCCAGACCCAGTCGGCCGCCGGCCCGCGCATGAGGGTGATGGGCTGGCCCATGCGCTGGCCGAGCGCTTCCACCAGGAGGTCTCCGAACCAGGTCGGTGGCGCCGTTTCCGCAAGCGGTTTCGTCGCCGCGCCCAGTTCCAGATCATGCCGGAAGGCCATCTCCATTTCGAAGTCGGTGCGGGTGCTGGGCGGCAGTTCCACCCAGGTCTTCGCCGCCAGGGAGATCTTCGCGGCCAGATCATCCGCCGAGCGCGCCGCCATCGGCTGGATCAGGGTCTGCCAGACCACCGCGAAGGCCACGGTCTCGAACACCAGGAAGGCCGCCAGGAGGGCGGCGGCGGTGCGGCCGAAGAGGCTACGCGGCAGGAAGCTCAACCGCGCCCCTTCGGCGAGAACAGGTAGCCCTGACCCCAGACCGTGCGGATGTAGGCCGGATTGGCGGGGTCATCCTCCAGCTTGCGGCGCAGACGGGTCACCCGCACATCGATGGAGCGATCGAAGGGATCGCGGTCGAAGCCCTTCAGCCAGTCCATGATCTGGTCGCGCGAAAGCGCGCGGTTGGGGTGTTCGACGAACACCTTGAGCAGCGTGAATTCGGCCTGCGTCAGAGGTATCTCCTCGCCATCCCGGCTCAGGCGCTGCGCCGCGAGATCCAGCGCGAAGGGCCCGAAGCGCGCCGCATCGTCCTGCGCCGCCGGGGATCGCGCGCCGCCGTTGTCGCCGCCGCGCCGCATCACCGCGCGGATTCGCGCCAGCAGTTCGCGGGGGTTGAAGGGCTTCGCCAGGTAATCGTCGGCGCCGACTTCCAGGCCGACGATGCGGTCGATATCCTCGCCACGCGCCGACAGCATGATCACCGGGATATTGTGTTGCGCCTTGATCCGCCGGGTCAGACTGAGTCCATCCTCACCCGGCATCATCAGATCCATGACCAACAGATCCGGCAGGGCGGCGGCCATGCGCGCATCCATCTCCTGACCGTCGCGCGCGGTTTCCACCAGAAATCCCTGCTTCACCAGATATTCGGAGAGCAGATCGCGCAGCCCCGCGTCGTCATCCACCACCAATACTCGTTCAGTCATCACACCGACCCTCGATACACACTGTTACAAATCTAACGGAAGCGGAAACCGCTGTGTTACGCCGCCTGCCTAGCATTCAACTCATGGAAAGGAGAATTGCGATGAAAGCGAAAGTTCTGATGACCCTGTTGTTGAGCGTACTCGCCGCGCCAGTCGTGGCAAGCGACGCCAACGACGGCATGTTCATCGGCAACGTTTTCAAGGTAGCCCAGATGGGCGCCGAGCAGCGTCGCATGCTACGCGAACGCTGGGAACAGGCCAGCCCGGAGGAACGCCTGGAAATGCGTCGCCAGTATCAGGATCGCCAGCGACAACGCGCTCCCGACGAGCGGGCCCAGTGGGGCGTCCGGGTGCCCGGCCCGGCGGATTTCGCGGCCCCCGTCAACGGCTTCACCAGCAACTACGGTACCGGTTTCGAACAACGCCGGCCCGAACAGGAAGAAGGCGCGCCGTATTACGACCCGCACAACCGTTTCAACCCCGCCGGCAGACCCCGGCGTTAACCTCTATCCCGGAGATTGCATCATGAAAAAATCCCTGCTCACCCTCACCCTGGCCGGCCTCGCCACCTTCGCCACTTCCGGCATCGCATCCGGTTTCATGGATCGCGCCGAAGTCATCAGCAGCACGCCGGTCTACGAGTCGATCAACCAACCCCGTCAGGAATGCTGGGATGAACAGGTCGGCTACGAAACCACGCGCCGGCGCGACTATGGCGGCGCGGTGCTCGGCGGCCTGGTCGGCGGACTCCTCGGCAACCAGATCGGCAAGGGCTCCGGTCGCGCCTGGGGCACGGCGGTGGGCGCGGCCACCGGCGCCATCGTCGGCGACAACATCGACAATGACGGCCACCGCGTCGTCTCCAGCGTGCCGCGCTATGAGCAGCGCTGCCGCCAGATCGACAACTGGACCCGCCAGCTCACCGGCTACAACGTGACCTACCGTTACCAGAGCCAGACCTACACGGCCTTCATGCCCTACGATCCGGGCCGCTCGGTGCGCGTCAACGTCAACGTCTCGCTGGCGGAACGCTGAACCGGGACGGTCAGCCGCACAGGCGGCAGACCGTCATCAACATCAGGTCCTTGGCGGCGGCGTCCACCTTCGGCAGTACCCGCTTGAGACGGCGGTCGCCATCGACAAGGCCGGTCGCCAGGGCGAGCAGGCCGAGGAGCATGACCGGCACGGCATCGGCCTCGGCGGCGGCGAACAGTTGCGGAGGGAAGAACGCGATCGGGAACTCGCCACAACGGAGTTCGCCGGTTGCGTCCAGTTCCAGCGCCTCCCCTGTACGGAACCGCCAGCGCGCCTGTGACGGCGCTTCCAGCAGCAGGCCGCCGAAGAAATCCGGGATCGCCGCCGCCACGCCGCCCGGCAGGCGGTGCAACTGCCAGACCAGTTCCTGATAGGGGTCCATGCCCACGGGCATGGCGGTGTCGGGGGAGGAACAGACGGGCGCGTTCATCGCCGCCCGCTGATCGGAGCCTGTGGCGACGGCATCCTGGTCACCCCACCCACTTCCTCGCATTACGGAACAGGCGCAGCCACGGGCCATCCTCTTTCCAGTCGTCCGGCCGCCAGGAGTGCTGCACGGCGCGGAACACCCGCTCCGGGTGCGGCATCATGATGGTGAAGCGGCCGTCGGCGGTGGTGAGGCCGGTGATGCCCTTGGGCGAACCGTTGGGATTTTGCGGGTAGTCCTCGGTCTTGCGGCCGCGATTGTCGACGTAGCGCAGGCAGACCTCGGCGGCCTGGCGTTGTTTCTTGCCGTCGAACACCGCCCTGCCCTCGCCATGCGCGACGACGATGGGCATGCGCGAACCGGCCATGCCATCGAACAGGATGGACGGCGTTTCCGGCACCTCGACCATGACGAAGCGGGCCTCGAACTGCTCCGAGAGGTTGCGCTCGAAACGCGGCCAGTGCGCGGCGCCGGGAATGATGTCCTTGAGTCGGCTCATCATCTGGCAGCCGTTGCAGACCCCCAGGGCGAAACTGTCCTCTCGTTCGAAGAACGCCTGGAAAGCGTCGCGGGCGCGGGCGTTGTGCAGGATGCTGGCCGCCCAGCCGCCACCGGCGCCGAGCACGTCGCCGTAGGAGAAGCCGCCGCAGGCGGCGAGCCCCTTGAAATCCTTGAGCTTGACGCGACCGGCGAGGATGTCGCTCATGTGCACGTCCACCGGCGCGAAGCCGGCGCGGGCGAAGGCGGCGGCCATCTCCACCTCGCCGTTGACCCCCTGCTCGCGCAGGATGGCGACCTTGGGTTGCGCGCGCTTCTTCTTCACCCAGGGCGCGGCCACGTCCTCGTTCGGATCGAAGGTCAGTTCGGCATGCAGGCCGGGATCGTTCTTCTTCACCAGGCCGGCGAATTCCTGCTTCGCGCAATCCGGGTTGTCGCGCAGGGCCTGCATCCGGTAGCTGGTTTCCGACCAGGCGGCGAGCAGATCGGCGCGGGCCTCGTCGAACACCGCCACGCCCTCGCGCAGGACGCGGACCCGATCCTTCCGGTTGGTCCTGCCGATGATGTAGAACTCGCCGCGGATGCCGACCTCGAAACAGGCATCCATGACCGCCTTGGTATCGCCATGGCGCACCTGCAGGACCGCGCCCAGTTCCTCGTTGAACAGAATGCCGAACAGGCGGCTGGTGTAGGGCTCGTTGGGGTCGGGAGCATCCTCCACGTCATTCAGGATGTCCTCGTGGAGGCGGTGATAGCGCAGCTCGTCGACATCCAGATCGACGCCGCAACGACCGGCGAAGGCCATCTCGCAGATCGTCGCGAACAGGCCGCCATCGCCGCGATCATGGTAGGCCAGCAGCTTGCCCTCGGCGTTGAGTTGCTGGACCACGCCGAAGAACGCCTTCACTTGCGCCGGTTCGTCCAGGTCCGGGCAGGTATCGCCGATCTCGCCGTAGACCTGGGCCAGGATGGAGGCGCCGAGTCGATTGCGGCCACGCCCGAGGTCGATCAGGATCAGGTCGGTCTCGCCCGCGTCGGTTCGCAGTTGCGGAGTCAGCGCGCGGCGCGCGTCCGGACTGGGCGCGAACGCGGTGACGATCAACGACAGTGGCGACACCACGGCCTTGTCCACGAGCCCCCCCTCGGCGTCGGTCTCCTGCCAGCGCGTGGCCATCGACATGGAGTCCTTGCCCACCGGGATGCTGATGCCAAGCGCCGGGCACAGCTCCTTGCCGACCGCCCGTACCGTGTCGAACAGCGCGGCATCCTCGCCGGGCTGGCCGGCGGCGGCCATCCAGTTCGCGGAGAGGCGGATGTCGGAGAGGTCGTTCACCGCCGCCGCCGCCAGGTTGGTGATGGCTTCGCCCACCGCCATGCGGCCGGAGGCGGCGGCGTCGATCAGGGCGATGGGGCTGCGCTCGCCCATGGCCATGGCCTCGCCGAGATGGGTGTCATAGCCCATGGTCGTGACCGCCACGTCCGCCACCGGCATCTGCCAGGGGCCGACGAACTGGTCGCGCGCGGTGTAGCCGCCGACGGTACGGTCGCCAATGGTGATGAGGAAGGATTTGTTCGCCACGGTGGGATGGCGCAGCACGCGGTAGGCGGCTTCCCTGAGATCGAGCCCCTCCGCGCTGAAGGGGCGCAGCACGGGCGCCTGATGTTTCACATCGCGGGTCATGCGCGGCGGCTTGCCGAGCAGCACGTCCATATCCATGTCCACCGCCCTGTTGCCGAAATGCCGGTCGGACACGGTCAGACGGCCATCATCGGTGGCGGTGCCGACCACCGCGAAGGGACAGCGTTCGCGCTCGCACAACTGGGTGAACAGCGCCAGGCTTTCCGGGGCGATGGCCAGGACATAGCGTTCCTGCGCCTCGTTGCACCAGATTTCGCGCGGGCTCATGCCCGGCTCCAGGCTGGGCACGTCGCGCAGCTCGAAGGAGGCGCCCAGTCCGGCGCCATGCGCCAGCTCCGGCATGGCGTTGGAAATGCCGCCGGCGCCGACATCATGGATGGACAGGATGGGATTCGCCTCGCCCATCTGCCAGCAGCGGTCGATCACTTCCTGCGCGCGCCGCTGGATTTCCGGGTTGCCCCGTTGCACCGAGTCGAAGTCCAGCGCCTCGGCGTTGGAGCCGGCCCCCATGCTGGAGGCGGCGCCGCCGCCCAGCCCGATCAACAGGCCCGGCCCGCCCAACTGGATCAGGAGCGCGCCCGCCTTGAAACGCTGCTTGTCGATGTGGCGTTCCTGGATGTTGCCGAGGCCGCCGGCCAGCATGATCGGCTTGTGATACCCGCGCATGCGCCCATCCGCCGCCTCCAGTTCGAAGGTCCGGAAGTAGCCGGTCAGGTTGGGGCGGCCGAACTCGTTGTTGAAGGCGGCGGCGCCGATGGGGCCGTCGATCATGATCCGCAGCGGCGACACGATGCGTCCCGGGCGGCCGTAATCGCGCTCCCACGGCTGCTCGAAACCGGGAATGTTCAGGTTGGAGACGGTGAAGCCGCACAGGCCCGCCTTCGGCTTGGAGCCCTGGCCGACCGCGCCCTCGTCGCGAATCTCGCCGCCGGAGCCGGTGGCGGCGCCGGCAAAGGGAGCGATGGCGGTGGGGTGGTTGTGGGTCTCCACCTTCATCAGGATATGGGTGGGCTCCTCATGGAAGCGATAGACCCGCTTCGCGTCGGGATAGAAACGACCGATGGTCGCGCCCTCGATCACCGACGCGTTGTCGTGATAGGCCGACAGGGTCGCCTGGGGGCGCACGCTGTGGGTATGGCGAATCATGCCGAACAGGGATTCGCCCTGTTTCTTGCCGTCGATCACCCACTGCGCGTTGAAGATCTTGTGCCGGCAATGCTCCGAGTTCGCCTGCGCGAACATCATCAACTCCACATCGGTGGGATTGCGCTTGGCCCGCTTGAAGTTCTTCACCAGATAGTCGATCTCGTCCAGCGACAGCGCCAGCCCCCACTCGGCGTTGGCCTGTTCCAGCGCATGGCGTCCACCCTTGAGGATATCCACCGTCGCCAGCGGTTGCGGCGCGACATGATGGAACAGCCGGGCCGCGTCACGCTCGTCGAACAGGACGCTTTCGGTCATGCGGTCGTGCAGGAAGGGCAGGACCTGCGGCAGGGCCAGCTTCGCCGCCCGCGCGTTGAGCCGCTTGCCCTTGCGGTTGTAGAGGCGCCAGGCGACGCCATGCTCGATGCGCCTGATCGCCCCCAGACCGCAGTTGGCGGCGATGTCCGTGGCCTTGGACGACCAGGGCGACACCGTCCCCAGGCGCGGGGTCACCAGGATGACGTCATGATCCGGCTCATGCGCTTCGGCCCGCAGCAACTCGCCCAGAAAGGCGAGATCGCCGGCGCTCAACTCGGCATCGATCTCGACGAAGTAGCGCAGATCCGCGCGCGCCTCATGGATGCCCAGGGCGACCACCTCCGCCAGCAACTTGTTGATACGGAATTCGGAAAGGGCGGAACCACCCTTGAGGAACAGAACGCGGGACATGGGGCCGGGCTCGGAGTCGGGAAAACGCGGATTTTAGCCCAAGGGGACTGCGGCTTAGCCCCTCTCGCCGGACATTTCCGGCCACCCCGGACCGGACGGCGCGCCCAGCCGTGCCACGACCCGGAACTCAGAGGCTGCCGTAAAGGCTCTCGAAATAAGTGTGGACCTGGTCGGCGTTCCAGGAAACGGTGGGACTGACCGGATAGGTCCCGCCCAGATACACGGCATTGAACATGGCGACGACCTGATTGGGGGTCAGCGGGTAGTTCGGGGCGAATTCATAGCTGTTCAGCAGGGATGCCACCGCCGAGCGAGCCAGGGCCGGGTAATTCAGGTTCGGCCGCATGCCGGCGGTGGTCGTCAGCACCTGGAGCAGGGTCGGATCCGGCGCGCAGTTGAGATACTGCGGCGGACAGAGCTCGACCGCGTTGGCATTTTGCGAGATCCACCAGTAGGCATCCGCGAACACGCTATTGAAGGGCGCGTTCGGATCGATCCGCGGCCAGGCCCTTGGATGGGTTTTCCAGTATCCGGGAGAGCGGCCCAGCGCCGAACAGGTTTCCTGCTGATGGTGGGTGGAGGTGTTGCCGGAGAGTTGTCCCGAAATCGTGCAGTTGTATGGAGGCGCGCCGAGCACCGGCTTGCTGGCCAGGGTGGCCAGGACGACGGGCAATGCCAAACCGCCCCGAGTCAGTCGTCTGCGCGCGAAGTCGGGCACGTCGCTGGTCCGCATGTTTTCCTGCTCGCTCATGAGTAAGGTCCGGTGAACAAATCAAGCCAATACAAGCAAGCTTGATGCCACAAGACTCGTCGCCTGCGTCATCCCTTGTATCCAGGGACGTCACGAAGATCGAGCCGTCCTCTGCCGCCGTTGCGCGATGCGCTCGGCGGCACGGCGAAGTGTCACGTAGTTCCGCACGAGCGACGAATATCCGACGCCTGCGTCACGCCATCGGCGACGGTGCGCTCACTCTTCCGCTTCGCGTTCCTCTTCCGGCAACGACAATGGTCTGGCGAGGATGGCCTTTTCCATCAGGATCATGCCGGCGTGCGGCTGGTCGACGCCGGTGGCGACGTAGAGA
>CAZONS010000068.1:0-13439 GCA_964581195.1 uncultured Thiobacillus sp.
TGATCGTGCCTGTGCCAGTTAGAAGCAGATTTTCCACATTGGCACCCAGGGTGTAGGTGACGTATGAGCGCACTGTATCCAGGCCTTCTTCTGCTCCCTCCACCACCATGTCGTCCGCGTCATCCACGATGTAGGTGTCGTTACCCAAGCCACCCATCAGAGTATCCTTGCCCGCACCGCCATCCAGAATGTTGTCGCCGCTGTTACCGGTAAGCTTGTTATCCCGGGCATTACCTCCCCCATGTTTTGCCATGGATCCGGCAAGGATGAGGTTTTCCAGATGGGGGGCCAACGTGTAGGCTACGCTCGAGATCACTGTATCGATCCCTTCCTCCACCAGTTCAATGACTACGTCGGTCTCTTCATCTACCCAGTAGGTGTCATCGCCGTCGCCCCCCAGCATTTCGTCACTGCCCTCCCCGCCGTCTAGGTGGTCATTACCCTCTTCGCCATTGAGGTAATCGTTTCCCTCCATCCCCATCAACGAATCGGCTCCTGTGCCACCAAACAATGCATCACGACCCGATTCTCCGAAGAGTTGGTCGTCGCCCGCATTGCCCACCAAGATGTCATTGCCGTCGCCGCCAGAAACGAAATCATCGCCATTCCCCGCATAGGCGATGTCATTGCCCGCTTCCAGCATTAATGCGTCATTACCAGCACCCGCGATCACCATGTCGCTACCCATGCCTGCGAAGACGGCGTTATCACCCACGCCCGTGATGATGAAGTCGTCACCCGCGCCGGTGTAGATCACGTCATCGCCATCGCCAGCATCCACGATGTCGTCACCACCGTCATCCATGATCACGTCGTCACCCGCGCCGGCAAGAATGTAATTCCCTCCAGCCTGCCCGACGATCAGGTCATCATCCTCACTACCATCGATCTTCCCGGTGGCGCTTGGATCAACCTGGATGATTCGAGTGCTGCCATCGGGCATGTCCACACGCACCTTATGACTCCAGTTCAATACAGTGTCCGCGTATTGCCGAGTTGAGCCATCCTTCAGGTGAAGTACACCCCGAGCAAAAATGCTCTGGTCGTCGATGACCTCCATGCCCTGAATTGCAGACAAGTCAATGGAAGCGATACCCGCTTCATCAAGGGAGATAAACTCCGGCGGGCTGCCATTGCCTCGGTCGTCCCCGCTCTTGTCGCGGTCGAACCATAAGCCCAGGCTGGCCCACTTGGCATCTCGAGCATCAAGCCAGCCATCGCCGTTGGAGTCCAGCGACTTCAAACCCTCCAGATCGGTCTGCGCATTGGCTGACAGTCTGGAGAATGATGCTTCGACCAAGCTGGCGCGCCCGTTGCCATCCGCATCCAATGCCATGAGCGGATCGCTGACGGGCCAGGCGATGGCGTGTTTCCAGCCGTCACCGTTCACCTCCGCAAAGACGTTGCTGTCATCCATGTCATGGAAGGAAAAGCCGTCATCGTTCATGTCGACAACGATGGGACAGGCGCCTCCGCCGCCACCCGAGTCGACGTAATAGTGTCCAATGTGCTGAACCTGTACATCCACCTCGGAAATCCCACCTTGTGGGTCCGTGACGCGTACACGGAAGCTGTCGGGGGTATGGGTGTAGGTGGTGGTGCCTCCACCGGCGTCGTTGTAGGTTGTATCCCCCTCCACGCCAGGAGTGTTGGGCTGAGACCAGTTGGTATAGGTCCAATTGCCCTCTGCATCCACACTGGCCGCCCCCATCTGGGGTTGGCCTACCACCGAGTAGGTGAAGGGGCCGGCAGGAGTTTCCAGGTCAGTCACGAGCAGGCTGCCTGCATGCGGGTCGGGGTCTTCCCAAGCAATGGGCTGCGTGTGGTCGCCGTACACGCCGCCATCGATGGTGATTCCGCTGTAGTCCCAACCTGTATACGGCTCATGGCTTGGGTTGATTGGGGTAAGTATTTCCGGGAGGGGCCAGTCCGGGTTGGGGTAACTGATGCTGTAGTCTGTATAACCATAAATTGCGCGTAAACCCTGGTCCACCTCCACCACGGGTGGGTCGTTGACTTCAGTGACTGTGATCTCCACCACGGCTTTTCCGGTTTGACCGTCGGGGGCCCGGATGGTGTATTCGAAGACTGCGATGCCGGTGAAATTGGCCGCAGGAAGGAAATGTACGGTGCCATTGGAATCCAGCCAGCCGGTGCTGTTTTGAAAGTTTTCCACACTGGTAATGGTAAGAGCCGAACCCTTGATCCCTCCCAGACTGTCGTTATTCAGCAAAGCCTCGGCTAAAAAGTCCGTGAGGCTATCCTCTTTGCAAATCAAACCATCCCGGTTGGCTTCCAATGCGGAAAGGTCGTCCACTCGGGTGACGACGACGCTGATGTCACCCGCGGTGGTCTCCACCAGGTAGCCGTTTGGGACGTGGTGCACGCGTGTGCCATCAATGTCGGCCTCGATCTCAGGACTGGCAATCTGCCTGATCTGGTCGCCCATCGTGTAACGACCGTGGGCGTAGTCCAGTGCGCTTATGCCCAGGCCGTCCAGGGCCCACACCTCCCCCGTCTCGCCTACGCCGTTGCCGTTGAAGTCCCGCCACACTTTCAGTTGGTTCCACACCGGATCGACGTTCGTGATGCGCCCGTCGCCGTCGGCGTCCACCCAGGCGAGGCTGGGTACGCCCCGCTGGCCGGCCTGCACCCTGGCGTTGCTGAAAAGCTCGCTGCCCGAGTCGATGACTCCGTTCCAGTTACGGTCCAGCCAGAGGAAGCCGTCCGTGCCCGCACCCTCCGCGCCTTCTGCGGCCAGCCAGCCCGTGGCCTTGAAGAAACCCGAATCGTCTACATCGAAGGCAATGTGGCTTGAGCCCCTGGGGGTGATCTGGATGCCGTCGCCGTCCAGGTCCAGGATGATGGGCCGGAAGGCCTGGCTGGTGCCGGTGGGGGCGGCGGCGAGTTGGCCCGCGAGTTTGCCAGCCCTCGCGGCCCGGTCTTCTTCGGTGAGACCGGCGTCGTTGAGATGGTTTTGCGTTTGCAGCCTTGCGGTGTCCGCTTCCCATTGCGGGGCGAGGGCGCCGTGTTCCAGGGCCACGCGCACGAAACGTTCGGTGAGGCTCCAGTAGCCTTCCTCGGAGCCGGCCGGCGCGTCGAACGGTTGCCCGGCGGTCGTGTAACGAATTTGGGGCAGGTGCTCCGCGCCGCTGACGTAGTCCAGGTCGCTCAAATGGAAGGTGTTGTTCTGGAAACTCAGGCCTGGCAGGCGTTCGGGGATCAGGCCCAGGCCGTTGCCATCCTGCCCTGCAAGCTGGCCGAGGATGCCTTGCAGCTGGTTCATGAGGCCGGAGAGCGTGGCCTCGCCGCCGTCGCCGCCGGCCAGCAGGGGCACGGGCTGGCCTTGGGCGTTCCAGCCCCAGTTTCCGCTGGCCCAGGGCTGGGGCTCGTCGTCGCCGCCGAACAGGCCCTTGATGAGGCTGAACACGGTGTAGGCGATGCCGAGCGGGGGGAAGCTCAAACTGATGGTGTAGATGGCCGCGCCCACATAATCCCCATGGGCCAGGCTGTTGATGATGTTGAGGGCGGGCAGGGCCTTGCCCACGCCCTGCTGGAAGCCGACGGCGCCGTCGAAGGCCGCGTGGGCGGCGGCGGTGGCCTCGAAGGTGGTGGCGGTGAGCACGTTTTGGGCGGCGAAGTCCACCCAGGCGCTGGCGCCGAAGGAGAGGGCCTGGGCGCCGGCGGTGACAGCGCCAATGGCGTCACCATTCTTCAAGGCCTGGTCCAAACTCATGAGGGAGAGCACACCGGAGACGGCGTTGCTGACCCCGGAGAGATTGAAGCCGGCGGCGGCAGCGTCGTTGGCGGCACCCGGGATGGCGTTGGCCAGACGTAGGCCGGATGCGAGGATGGGCAGGGGCCGGCCGCTCTGGATGGCGGAGAGCAGGGAAAGGGCGTCCGCTGTGCGGTTCAGGGCTGTGACCAGGGTGTGCAGGCCTTGTTTATTCAGGGGGTTATAGGCCTGGAACAGGGCGTCGAGCGACGCCGAGCCGGATGGCGAGGTCCCGTCCGCGAAACTCCAGGCATCGTAGCCCTGGTAGTTGAGAATGTCGTCGAACGTGCTGTCGCCGTCGATGGCTTGGCCGTCCACGCTCAGCACCCGGCGGGCTTTGAGATCGCCCCATTCGTCCTCGATGAATTCCACCTTGACCTGGTGGCCGTCGATTTGGCGTTCGACGGTCATGACGAGTTGGCCGGCTTCGTTGAGGGTGGAGGTGGCCGAATAGTAGCCTGTTGTTATGGTTTGGATCGGAATCGGTTTGCCAATGGGGCGCGTCAGGCGGCCGTTCGTGGCGTCGTATTCGCTCCAGATGGTGTTCTCATACGCATCGATCCCCTCGCTGTGGAGCGCGGCGTCAGTCGATTTGAATTGCCTACCGAGGGGGACCGCGCCGATGGGAATGCCCGCTTTGTCGAGAAGGTTCGTGGCGCCTTGCAGGTAGAGCGCGCCCAGGCCCTGGTCGTAAAACCCGCCAATGTCGCCGTGATTACCCAGCGCGCGCAGCGTGGTCACGTTCGGATTGGCGGAGTGGTCGTCCACCTTGAAGGCGTAGCGGTATTCGTTGTCGGCCTGGATGACCACCAGATTGCTGGCCGGCAGGTCGCTTGGGATGGCGAGGTCACCCGAGTAGCCGGTGGAGACCGGGTCGAATAGGAGCATGGCGGCGACGGGGATTTGGCCGGGGGGGATGAGAACTGTGGTGTTGTCGCGTGGGTCGACGAGGCCCTTTTCGTGGAGCATCCGGGCGAAGACCACCGCCGTGGCGCCGCCGCGGCTGAAACCGGTGATTGCGGTGGTGAGGCTACCGGTGGGGTTGGTGTCGAGCCAAATTGCAGCTTCATAGGCAAAATTGTTATAGGCCTGTGTAGCCGTATCTCTGATCTGCTGGGTGACCATGGGCGGCGCCCAGGAGGAGCCTGTTATGGTGCCTTCTGTGCCGGGGCCGGGGTAGTAACGAGGAACAAGATTTGGGTCAGATATTGCGGCTGCCTCTGCCTGATACGCCAGTTGTCCGACATTCGTCCATTGCTTTGTGTCCGACAGCGCCAGGTTGTTGCGGTTGTTGTTGGTGCCGTCGAACGCGGCGAAGAAGACGAACTGGCCGGCTTGGACGGCCAAGGTCGCGGCCGAGTCGATGGCCTGCGCCTGCTGTTGGGCCTGCTGGATTTCCGTGGCGCTGAGGTTCTTGACGACGATGCCCATGGTTACTCTCCTTGGTTGGTTTTGTTGGTTTGCGGGTGATCGGGGTAGAGGGTGACGATTTTCAGATTGCAGTACTTCGCGAAAATCCTGTTATTCGGTAAACCAGATGTGCCGAGCTTGCGCAGCTCCTCCCGTGAAGGGCATGGATTGGGATTCAACCTGACCGGGCCGATCAGATAGATATAAAGCTGTGGCCCGCCGACGATGAAATAGATGTGATGCCGGGTGATGTCCTCCGGTAATCGACTCTTCAGATCCACCGTGTCCTCGAACACCTCGCCGGTGGCCTTGATGCGCCATTTGACGTAGAGGGTGTCGCCGATGGGCATTGGCCCATTGATGCCCATGCCACCGCTGGGTTGTCCGGTCCTTAGCAACTCAGGCGCGATGTGAGTGCCCGGCATGTTGGAACTGCCATACCGGTAATTCAGCACTTCTATTCCTGGGCTGTCCCACCTGGCATCAAAGCTGAACGCATGGTCCACCACCCTCGGCCCGCTGGCGCAAGCCGTCAGGCACGCCAGCACCCAGCCCAGCAACACCCATCTGATCGCCTTGAAAAAAACACCCTTCCCGCCCATTTCGTCCTTCCCTTCGTTGATGTCCTGTTTTCGGCTTGCTTACGCGGCTGCCCGGTATTCCGGATCGTTTGCCGCTGGTTCTCGGTAAAAATGTACCAGCGCCAATTCATGTAGCTCATATGCCTTAAGGCATAGAACCCTGTGTGTCACGATCAGGCTGCCAGCGTGTTCGTCGGCATCCTGGCTTACTGTCACCGTTGGCGCATCGTTCACCCCCTTGACTGTGATGGTCACGTTCGCCGTGGCCGTCTGCCCGCCCGGAGCCTTCAGGGTGTAATCGAACCCCGCCGTGCCGTAGAAATTGGTCGTCGGCGTGAAATGCGCAAAACCGTTGTCGTCCAGCCAACCCTTGCCGTTGCTGAAGTTGGCGATCCCCGTCAGCGACAAGTTCGTCCCGGCCACCCCACCCAGCATGTCGTTCGCCAACAGATCGGCGCCGCTGACGATCAGCTCCGTATCCTCATAACCGGTCAAGCCAGACCGCATGGCCCAACACGGCGCCGCTGGCCAGGCCGATCAACCCACCAAGGCGCGCGATTGGAAAGCCCAAGCCCGGCTTCTGTTCAGGGCTTTGTGGAAAGCCACGCTGATTGTCGGGGGTATCCGGCATGGATACCGTGGTGCCATCGAACAGCACAACGCGGCGATGACGCCAGCGCCATTCCAACGGCAAACGGGCTTCCAGGCTTTGGCCAACATGGCGATACAGCCGGTCCACCAGTTTCTGCGGCAAGCGTTGACGCGCCTGGCAATAGGCTGAGGTGTTCAAGCTGCAACCAGGTTGTCCACGGGCAACACGCTCCGAGAGGTGGCGCCCGACCGCATCCTGGCAGGCCTGGTCTTCTGAGAGCATCTGCTCGGTGAACAAACGCAGCGTGGTCAACGGCGGATACTGACGATGGCGATACCCGTCCGCTGTCGCTTTGACCTCGTCCACGACTTCTTGTGTCATCAACACTTGGCTGAATACCCCTTGTCCACCTTGCGCAAACCGATGTCGCAGTTCCACTACTTCTCGCCGCAGCCGGCGTTCATGTTTGCTATGGACATTTGGCTGACCTCCGTCGTTGCGATCCTGTCGTCGTCAAACTTCAGTAAAGCAACTTCGGCTTCGGTCAGCCAACTTTCCGCTGTCTGGGGATTAACTTAGCGCCATGGCATCCTGGATCGTCTTGACCGACTTGGTAGGCACGGGGATGGTGCCACCGCTGTGGGCGATCCGGTATTGCCCCGGTTTGCCCTCGAGACGTAACTGGGAGTCCTGCATGCGCTGCTTTTCCAGCAGAGGGGAGCCTGTTAGATCGGCTGCAGTCGTGGTGTTGCTCGTCAATTCGACGGGAGGCTTTGCGGAAACTGATTTGACTAGGCCAAAGCAACAAAACAAAGTGGCCCACCACCTCACAACTGCACAAGTAGGGCCAATTCTCGAACTTGGTTCCTTCCCTTTCATTTGGTATTACCCCCTGTGTTGACTGGTGTTCCAGTTCTACGCGGCCGCACGGTCTGCTGGACGATTCGCTGTCCATTTAGGTCGGGAATGTAGAAATACCCTGTTTCTCCGTAAATATGCCAATCTGCATAGACCGGCGGTGGGCGCGATGGGCTTCTTGCTGAAAAGCTCGCTGCCGGTGTCGATGTCGCCGTTCCAGTTGCGGTCCAGCCAGAGGTAACCGTCGGTGTCCGCGCCCTCGTTGGCAAGCCACCCCGTGGCCTTGAGGAAGCCCGAGTCGTCCACGTCGAAGGTCACGTCGCTTTGGGCCTTGTCCGTGACCTGGATGCCGTCCCCGTCCAGGTCCAGGACTACGTGGCGGAAGGCCTGGCTGGCGCCCATGGGGGTGGCGGCGAGTTTGCCGGCTTTCGCGGCCCGGTCTTCCTCGGTGAGGCCGGCGTCGTTGAGGCGGTTTTGCGTTTGCAGCCTGGCGGTGTCCACTTCCCATAGTGGGGTGATGGCGCCGTGTTCCAGCGCGACCCGCACGAAGCATTCCGTGAGGCTCCAGTAGCCCTCCTCGGAGCCGGCGGGGGCGTTGTAGGGCTGGCCCGCTGTGGTGTAGAGCACCTCGGGCAGGCGCTCGGTGCCGCTGACGTAGTCCAGGTCCGCTAGGTGGTAGGGGTTGTCCCGGAAGGAGAGGCCGGGCAGACGCTCAGGGATAAGACCCAGCCTGTTGAAGATGTTGAGATAGGGCAACACACCGTTGCTGGGCGTGCCGGGCGGGTTGGTGCCGTCGAAGGCGGCGAAGAAGACGAACTGGCCGGGTTGGACGGCCACGGTCGCGGCCGAGGCGATGGCCTGCGCCTGCTGTTGGGCTTGCTGGATTTCCGTGGCGCTGAGGTTCTTGACGACGATGCCCATGCTTACTCTCCTTGGTTGGTTTTGTTGATTTGCGGGTGGTCGGGGTAAAGCCGTGTGATCTTGTGCCGGATGTACATGCGGAGTGCTTTCTGGCGCGGGGTGGTCATTTCGCGATCCAACTTGGCTACTTCATCTGGCGTGAGATAGCCCCGTACAGGATTTCGTGAAATCAAGTACACGTACAGTTTCTGGCTCTCGACAATGAAATAGATGCGATGGTCGGTGATGTCCTCCGGCAATCGGCTCTTCAGATCCACCGTGTCCTCGAAGACCTCGCCGGTGGCCTTGATGCGCCATTTGACGTAAAGATCATCGCCTACTCGCATGGCGCCGTTGATCCCGGTACCGCCAGTTGGTTTCCCTTCACTTACCCGCTCGGGTGATGCACGTGTACCCGGATGCCTGGAGTCGCCGTAGCGATAGTCCAGAACCTCTACCCCCGGACTATCCGAACTGGCGCTGAATTCAAACGCATGGTCCACCACCCTCGGCCCACTGGCGCAGGCCGTCAGCCAGGCCAGCATCAGGCTCAACAAAGCGCATCGGATGATCCTGGCAAATCCCAGCTTCCCGTTCATGTTGTTCCTCCCTCGTTTGTTTTGGTCACGCCCACACCGCCATGCGGAAATCCCGATCTTTCGGCAGGCCCTTACGATTCACGGCCCATCTTTGGCTCAGCCTTTCCACCCTCCAGTCGCAGCGAAAAAGTGAGGCCGACCTGACTGAAATGGAGGCGCCGCATCAGCCGTGGCAGGGTTGCCAGGCCGACGCCGCTGTTGACGCTGACCAGGATTTCATCGGCGCCCCGGTTGATGGCCCATTGCCGGCAGGCGACCAGCAATTTCACGGCGGCGGAGGAACCGCGCCAGTCCGGGTGCACGTAGAACATCTGTTCCTGCGCCACCAGCTTGTCGAAATAAAACAGGTTGCCCATGCGCAGCGCGAGCATGCCGATGATGGTTCCTTCATGGTTGCAGGCCAGGAACAGGGCGGCATGACGTGGCTGAGCGAGCATTTCGGTGATGGCGGTTTCCACGCGCGCGGTGTCCAGGGGGTAACCGCGGTAGACGCTCTCCGCATGCAGAACCCGGCCCAATTCAACGATTGGAGCCGTGTCTGCGCTGGTGGCCAGTCGAATGTTCATTGATCTCTTGCCTCTTGCTGTTGGTTTCTGGCGGATTCCCTTGCTCAGGCGCCAGGCCATTCCGTCAGCGCAAGCTGCCCTGGCGGGTGACATCGAAAGATATGTATTTGGAGTCGCGTGCCTGAAGTTCTCCAGCGACGATGCGGGCGGTGTAGCCCAACATCTGATTTGTCGTGGTATTGATCAGCCCCACGAAAACGGGGTCGCTGCCGAAGTCGCTCGGGCCGGGCAGGGTGCCCAGCGTCGTTCGGGTCTGGGTGGCGGTGTCATAGGCGACCAGTGAGGCGTCGGCGTAGCCTTTCGCCTTGGTAAACCCGGTGGCGAAGAGGAAGCGCGACTTGTTTTCGCTCGTGTTGAAGTCCAGGACGGATGCCGCTTGCGGCAGCATCAGGTAAGCCGCGTCGTCGCTGGACAGGATGTTGCCGTGCTCGTCGATCATTTCGATGACATAGCGGGGACTTGCGCTATCGGGATTCGAGACACGCCAGAGCAGGTGGATGCCATTGCGGGAGGTCAGCACCATGGTGGCGACACTGCTGGCCGAGGTTTCCAGCGTGGCATGGCCGGCCGGGTCGTATTTGTCAAGGGCGATCAGGCTGTTGCTGCTTGCGCCGAGGATGCTGGCGTAGAGCTTGTTGGTGCCCATGGTTGCGGTCTTGATCTGGCCCGGGCCGGATGCCAGGCGGGTCGCCGTGGGGGCGGCGCGGGTGATGCGCAGGATCGACCAGGTGGGTGAGGTCGTGGTGCCGGCGTTTCGATAGACATAGAAGTTGTCCATGTCGAAGCCGATGGCTTGCCAGCCGCTTCCCAGGGTAAGCGCGTCATCGAGTCTGGTTTCAGTGACGGACGGCCACTTGCTCGAATCCACGTGCCAGACGGTGAGGCGGTTGTTGCATTCGGCGATGGCTGAAGAGACGTCGGCGACGACGACGCGTGTCAGTACTGGGTCGTTGTTGATACGCAACGCATGGAGAGTGGGAGGGTCCATGCGTCTGACGCCATATTTTTCGATCCAGGCGAAGGGGGCGAGCGTGGTGGCGTCCCGCACCATGCCCTGAATCTGATTCCCATCCGACCATGTGGAGAAACTGAGCGTCCCGGATGCCCCCAGGATGACTTCACCTTGACCGTCGTCGCCAGTCCCGCACTGCCCGTCAGCGCCCATGGTGGAGAAGATGTAGCGGGATCGATCCGGTGTGGCGAAGTCGTTGGCGTGCAGGGTGAATTTGCAGGCGTTGTTCACGCCATGCGTTTGTCTCAGTTTGGCCGGGACAGCCCCATTGGGCCGCAAGCTGATCATGTGCACGTCACCGCCGACGATATAGAGCAGATAGCGCGGTTTGATGTCATGCGCGCGCGAGGTGGCCACATCCACGTTGCCGGAGGAAATCACGGTGATATCGGTAATGGCGGATCCGACGGGTTCGATTTCGTATTCGACCGTCGGCGTGCTGGGATGGATCAGGGATATCCCATAGGTCCTGGCGTTGGTGGGTCCCTGCGCTTTCAGCAACCAGGCGTAATCCTCACCGGAAGCCAGGGCCAGGGCGGTGGCGCTGGGCGTGGTGCCGCCGCCTCCACCGCCCCCTCCGCCACATCCGGCCAGCAGGGCAGCGCACAGCGCGATGGTTGCGTGGTGTAGACCGTTCAGGTGTTTCATTGTCGACGACTCCCATGTCGTTTGTTGAGACGTGACACGGCGGTGTTGCCCGCCGTATCCATTCCATTTCTTCCTGCTCGGCAGCTCATGGCCGTCGGTTTCTTGTCCGAGTGGTGGAGTCCTCGCGCGGTGTGTCGACACAGCGTCCTGTCATGGACGATAAGCGTGATGGACGCTCGGGACGGGCGTGGCCCATGCCGAACAAGCGACGCACGCGTCGATTCACTGCATTCGAGGATGACCTCCCTCGCGTACCGGTTGCACCGGTTTATGTTGTTGTCGGCTGGGAATGCCTGGTTCCTTCAGCCGGCCTCGATGGTAAGAGGTAACCGGTAAATCCGGCAATCGTTTGAACTGACCCGTGACCCCGGCCGGGGTGGAGATGTGCCCACCCCGCCGCGTTTTCTCAGTCGAACGCCTGCACCGGCGAGACCACCGCCGCCGCCGGGTTGGGCGGATAGAGGATATCCACCAGGAACATGCTGATGCCGGGTACGTAGGTGATCAGGGCGAGGTAGAGCAGCATGACGCCGACGAAGGGGAGGGCGGCCTTGGATACGGCGGTGAGACCGAGTTTGGAGAGGTGGCTGGCGACATAGAGATTGAGGCCGACCGGGGGGGTGATCATGCCGATTTCCATGTTGATGGTCATGATGATGCCCAAGTGGATGGGGTCGATGCCCAGGGCCACGGCGATGGGCAGGAACAGCGGCGCCAGAATCAGGATGATGGAGCTGGGTTCCATGAACTGGCCGGCGAGCAGGAGCACGAAATTGACCACCAGCAGGAATTGCCAGGATTGCAGGTTCTGGTCCACCACCCATTGCGACAATTGCTGCGGGATCTGCTCGGAGGTGAGCAGGAAGTTGAACAGGATGGCGTTGGTGATGATGTAGAGCAGCATCGAGGAGGTGTTGGCGGCGTGCAGCAGCACCTTGGGAACCTCGCGGAATTTCAGGGTGCGGTAGATGAAGGTGGCGCAGATGAAGGCGTAGACCGCCGAGACCGCCGCCGCTTCGGTGGGGGTGAAGACGCCGCCGTAGATGCCGCCCATGACGATGACCACCAGCATCAGGCCCCAGAAGGCATCGAGGAACGATTTCCACATTTCGCCGAAGGTGGCGCGGGGGATGGTGGGGAAATTGTGTTTCTTCGAATAGAGGAAGGTGACGCCCATCAGCAACAGGGCGAGCAGGATGCCCGGGACGATGCCGGCGACGAACAGTTTGCCGGCGGATTCCGAGGTGGCCACGGCATAGATGATCAGCACGATGGACGGCGGGATGAGGATGCCGAGCGAGCCGGAGCAGGCGATGACGCCGGTTGCGAAAGGCTTCGGATAACCCTGCTGCACCATCGCCGGCAGCATCAGCGAGCCGATCGCCATCACCGTCGCCGGGCTGGAGCCGGAGAGGGTGGCGAAGAAGGCGCAGGCGACGATGGAGGCCATGGCCAGCCCACCGGGCATCCAGCCGACCAGGTTGATGGCGAACTTGATGATGCGCTTGGCCACACCGCCGTCGGTGAGGAAGGTACCGGCGAGGACGAAGAACGGCACCGCCATGATGGCGAAGCTCTCGAGGCCGGTGAACAGGCGTTGCGAGATGATGTTCACCGTCATCATGTCGAACGAGGAGAAGAACAGCATGAACACCAGCACGGTCATCCCCAAGGCGATGGAGATGGGCGTGCCGGTGATGAGCATGAGGGCGAGGATGCCCATGATGAGCGCGGCGGTCATTTCGCATCCTCCTTCAGCGCGCCCTCGCGCAGGTCGGAGATCGGCCCGGCCGAGATGGTCTGGCCGCTCTTGAGAAATTTTGTCAGGGATTGGATGAAGCGGTAGCACATCAGACCGGAACCGAAGGGTATGGCCAGATAGATGATCCACATGGGCCATTCCAGATCGGGCGAGACCTGGCCGGTGCCGTGGATGAAGACGACCCAGCGGGCGCCGAAGAAGGCGATGACGCCGGTAAAGGTGATGCCCAGGATCAGGCCGGTGGTGACGAGGACGCGCCGTTTCGCGCCTTCCACCTTGTTCACCACATAGTCGACGCCGACGTGGATGCCGGTGCGCACGCCATAAGCGGCGCCGAACTTGGCCATCCAGATGAACAGGTAGATGGTGAGTTCCGTGGCCCAGGTGAAACCCGTGCCCATCGTGTAGCGCATCGCCACGGAGATGAAGGTGACCAGGGTGGCGGCGGCCATGAAGGAGAGGATGATCCACTCCTCCAGGCGGTCCAGGATGCGGTGAAACATGGCACTTCCCCCGCTTGTTTGGGAAAGGAGCCCCGGCGGTTCGCCGGGGCGGAAGGCATGAGCGTGGTGTTGCTTAGCGGATCACTTCGCCAGCGCGGGACCGGGGCGGGTCTTTTGGGCCGGCGACCTGGCTTGCGATGCCTTGTTCTTTTCCACCTCGGCGGCGGTCATGTAGGCGGCCTGGATCAGGTCGCGGCCGATTTTTTCCTCGAATTCCTTGTGTACCGGCAGCA
>CAZONS010000069.1:0-13329 GCA_964581195.1 uncultured Thiobacillus sp.
GGCAGCGCGAAATACCTGGAGTTCACCACCCTGAACGACCGGGAACAGATGCCGGGCGTGCGCGGTTCCGTGCTGGACTGGCCCTACACCGAGGGCCTGCGCCTGGACGAGGCGATGCATCCCCTGACCCTGCTGACACTGGGACTCTACGGCGAGACGCTGCCGAACCAGAACGGCGCGCCGGTACGCATCGTGGTGCCCTGGAAATATGGATTCAAGAGCGCGAAGTCCATCGTCCGCATCCGCTTCGTGGAAACACAGCCGGTATCGACCTGGATGCGGGCCGCGCCCAGCGAGTACGGCTTCTATTCCAACGTCAACCCGGAGGTGGCGCACCCGCGCTGGAGTCAGTCGCGGGAGCGCCGCATCGGTGAATTCTTCAAGCGCCGCACACTGCCATTCAACGGCTATGGCGAACAGGTGGCGCGGCTGTACACGGGCATGGATCTTCGCCGCCACTTCTGAACGCCATGAAGCCCCCCTCCCCCCACCAGTTCACCGCGATCAAGGCCACCCTGTTCCTGCTCTGCCTGGCGCCGCTGGCCATGCTCGTCCACGGCGCCGCGACCGACGCCCTCGGCGCCAATCCGATCGAGGTCGTGACGCGCGACCTCGGCGACTGGACCCTGCGCTTCCTCCTGCTCACCCTGGCGGTGACGCCGCTGCGGCGGTTGAGCGGGTTCGCCTGGCTGCCGAGGCTGCGACGGATGCTGGGGCTGTATGCGTTCTTCTACGCCTTCCTGCATTTCATCAGCTACATCTGGCTGGATCAGTTCTTCGACTGGAGCGAGATCGGGACCGACATACTCAAGCGGCCCTTCATCACGGTCGGCTTCGCCGCCTTCCTGCTCCTGCTCCCGCTGGCGGCGACCTCCAACAATGCCATGATCCGGCGCCTCGGCGGCCGCCTCTGGCAGCGATTGCATCGCGCGGTCTACGCCATCGCGCTGCTCGCCGTGTTGCACTTCTGGTGGATGGTGAAGCGGGACGTCACCGAGCCGATGATCTACGCCGGCGTCCTCGCGGTTCTGCTGGGGATGCGCCTGGTCTGGTGGTGGCGCCGCGACGGCTCGGCTACGACGCCTTCGAAGGCAGCCGTTTCAGCCAGGTCTTGATCAGCCCTTCCGGCCGCGGGGCGGTGGCGCCCGCCTCGATCAGGCGCTCCGCGATATCCGGGGCCTGGCTGGCCTGGGCCTTGCGCGCCAGTTTGCCGGCGCGGTAGGCATCGCCGTCGAGATGCGCGCGCATGGCGTCCATGAGCGCGTGATCGGCGGCGCCGCCGCGGCGGCGGGCATGCCACTCGCGGACATCGTCGGGCAGGCGCAGCGCCGTCTGGGCGAGCCGCGCCACGGCGTAGACGATGGCCATGAGGCCGAGCAGCAGCACGATGGCCAGCATGAACGACAGCTCCATCCGCCAGGGCGGATAGACCACGATGACATAGCCGTCATCCACCCTCGCCGCCAGCGTCAGCGCCACCGCCAGGGCGAACAGGGCGAGCAGCCAGAACGCGGCGCGCATCAGTTGCCCCTGCCGCGCGCGGCGCGCGCCGCCTTCAGACTGGCCTCGATGTCGGCATCCTTCAGCAGCACCGGCGCCTTGCTCATCTCGTCGAGACTGGAGAGGACCGCCCGGGTGGCGTCGTCGCGCGGGTTGAAGTAGCGCGCGGTCCATTCGCGGGCGGCGGCGAGATCGGCGCGGAAGCCCGATTCGTCGCGCTGAAGCAGGCTCATGCGCGCGGCCAGCAGGCGCAACTTGATGTTCTCGCGCAGGAAATACTGCTGCGAGGGGGCGAGCAGGGGCAGTTCCGGGTGATCGAGCCGGCGGATCCGCACCAGGGACTTGAATTCCCGCCAGGCGTCGGCGGAAAACCGCGCCAGGGTATCGACGGCATCTCCGCTCTCGACCGGCGCCCGAGGTACCGCCGGCTCGGTTTCCGACTCCGGCTTGAGCTTGTCCAGGCTCTGGATCAGCACCTCCAGCCGGGCATTGAGGCTGACGACATCCGCGGCCGGCAGCAGTTTCAACCGCTCCATGTCGCGGGCGATGGCGTCGCGCAAGCCTTCGAACTGCGGCTTGTCCAGCTGCGCCAGGCGGGTCGCCGCCGCGTCGAGGCCGATCAGCGCGGCCTTCACGTTGCCGGCGAGCTGCAATTGCTGACGCGCCAGCAACAAGGTCTGCTCGATGTCCGCGACGATGCGCTCATCCTGACTGCGGGCGAGATCCTGGTACATCGCGTTGAGCGCCAGCTGCTGGTTCTGCGAATCCAGCGCCCGCGCCTCCAGGGCGCCGAGGCGGCCCTGCAGGTCGGCCAGCGCGATGTTCGCGGCCTTGGCGGCGGCGCGCGCCTCCTGGCTGGCGGTATCGAAGGCGCCGATGCGGCGCGCCAGCTGGACTTCCATCGCCTTCATCTGGTCATAGTCCCGCCAGGCCAGCCCCAGGGCCAGCAGGATGGCGACGCCGCCGAGGATGGGGCCGAGCCAGACCAGGCCGCTCCTCGGCGCGGGGGGCGCGGCGGGGGGCGCGGGCGTGGTCGTCTCGGGAACGATTTCAGGCGTGTGTTCTGACATGGTCGAAGTATTCCACAAGTGCCCGCGTCAAGCCCGTTTCGCCGGCGGGGGTCGCGATGGCCTGATCGACGCCGCGCGCGCGGGCGTGTTCGGCGATGCGCGGGTGCGGCGCGAACAGGGGTGTCGCGCGGATCAGCCCGGCGTGGTCGGCGCCGAGCAGGGTGAACAGGTTGTCCAGGCCTTGCGAGCTGAGCACGGTGACGGCCTGAATGCCGCCGTGACGCCAGTCCTCGATGAGACCGCCGGGGTCGGCGGCGGGCAGCCCGCGTCGATAGCATTCAGCGTATTCCACCCGGGCACCTCGCGCGGCGAGGGCGGTGGCGAGCAGCTCACGCCCGCCCTCGCCGCGAAAGATCAGCACGCCGCGCCCGCGCATGTCGGCCAGTTCGGGCAGGGCGAGCAGGTGTTCACTGTCGGCGCCGCCCTCCGGCGCCAGGACCGTGGCGAAGCCCGCTTCGCGCAGGGCGGTGGCGGTACCTTGGCCGACGCAGGCGACACGCACGCCCGGCGGCCAGACGGGTATCCGGGCAAGGCCCCGTTCCACCGCGGTGGGACTGATGAAGATGGCGAGATCGTACCGCGCCAAGCGGGCGATCCGCCGGGTCAGCTCGGCGGAATCGGCCGGTGGCTGGATTTCCAGGGTGGGAAACAGTACGGCGCGGGCGCCCAGTTGTTCCAGCCGCGCCCGCAGGCCCTCGGCCTGTCCGAGCGGACGGGTGATCAGCACCCCGAGGCCGGACAGGGACGGGCTCATTGCAAGCGGTGGATGAGCTCCGCCAGCAACTGATCGGCGCCCTGGGCGATGAGTTCGCGCGCGGCGGCGTGGCCGACAGCCTCGGGATCGGCGGGGTCGCCTTCCACTTCACTGCGGTAGAAGCGGATGCCTTCCAGGTCGGCCACGAAGGCGCGCAGGTGGAGGCGGCCGGCGCGCAGTTCGGCGTAGCCGCCGATGGGCGCCTGACAGCCGCCCTGCAGCATCCGGCTCATGGCCCGTTCCGCGCGCACGCAGGCGGCGGTCTCGGCATCGTTGAGCGGTGCCAGCAGTTCGGCGAGCTCGGGACGGCCGGCCCGGATCTCGATGCCGAGCGCGCCCTGGCCCACCGCCGGCAGGCATTCTTCCGGGGTCAGGATGGCGCGGATATGGCTATCCAGACCAAGGCGCTTGAGCCCGGACGCGGCCAGCAGGATGGCGTCGTACTGGCCTTCCTCCAGCTTGCGCAGACGGGTGTTGACGTTGCCGCGCAGGGTGTCGACATCCAGGGTCGGATAGGCGGCGCGCAATTGCACCTGGCGGCGCAGGCTGGAGGTGCCGACACGGGCGCCGGAGGGCAACTCGCCCAGGGTGGCGAATTTCCTGGAGATGAAGGCATCGCGCGGGTCCTCGCGTTTCGAGATCGCCGCCAGTTCGAAACCTGGCGGCAGGTCCATCGGCACGTCCTTGATCGAGTGCACCGCGAGATCGGCCCGTCCTTCGGCCATGGCCGTTTCCAGCTCCTTGACGAACAGGCCCTTGCCACCGATGCGGGACAGCGGGGAATCGAGGATCTGGTCACCCTGGGTGGTCATGCCGAGCAGTTCGACTTCCAGCGTGGGGTGCAATTCCATCAGACGGGCCTTGACATGTTCGGCCTGCCATAGCGCGAGCTGGCTTTCACGGGTAGCGATGACTAATTTTTTCGGCATGATTGAACTATTGAGGGTGAAAAACGCACCATTAGAATGCGGATAGACAAGAGGAAACCAACGATGAAACAGACAGTTAAGCTACTACTCGGGTGGCTGGCGATCTTAACATGCGGCATCTCGCTGGCCCGCGCGGATGTGCCCTGGGCGCGCGACCTGCAACAGGACGCCGCCGCCGCGCGCGCGGTCAACGGCGTGGTGCTGCTGGTGTTCGTCGGGCCGCAGTGTTCCTACTGCGAAACCGCGCTCAACGAATTCCTGATTCCCATGAGCGGCAACGCCGACTACCTTGCCAAGGTGGTGATGCGCCGGGTGGAGAGCGGTGGCTTTCGCGAGCTCAGGGACTTCCACGGCAACAAGATCAGCCATCGCAAGTTTTCCGGCGACCAGGGCGCCCGCCTGACGCCCACCGTGATGGTGTTCGACGGTGAGGGCCGGCAACTGACCAAGCCCGTGATCGGCCTCACCACCGTCGACTACTACGGTTATTACCTCGACCAGGCCATCGACCAGGGTGTCGCCAAGGTGCGCGCCGGACTGCGGGGATTGCTGCCCAGCGGCTCCTGACGCGTTCCGGTCAGTGCGACACCCGCGCCTGACCGCCAGACTCGAGCAGGCGCACCCGGTCACCGCGCGCGAACTGCTCGCCGGTGTCTTCCTGCACCACCGCGATGGTGCGGCCGTTATCCAGGCGCACCGTGATTTCCAGACCGGGCTTGCGGGTCATGCCTTCTTCGGCCGCGGCACCGGCGATGCCGCCGACCACGGCGCCCAGCACCGCGCCCACGGCGGACCCCTTGCCGCGCCCCACTTCGCTGCCGGCGATGCCGCCGATGGCGCCGCCGGCCACGGAGCCGACGCCGGAACCGGTGCCCTCCAGCTTGACCGCGCGGACATGCTCGACCACGCCCATCTTCACCTCATAGACGCGACGGGTCTCCGAGCGCTGATAGTCGTCGCTGCCCTTGCCGCTGGCGCAACCCGCCAGGGCGATGGGAATGAGCAGGAGGAAGAGGAATTTGTTCATGACCGACTCCTTGTCAAATTGAATAACCGTACTCCGCCTTGAAGCGTTCCGCGATCTCGTCCCAGGTGAAACGATGGTTCTGGCCACCCCGCTCGGCGATCTTGATCGCGCCGATCAGGCCCGCCAGGCGGCCGCAGGTGGGCCAGTCCATGCCCTTGTGCATGCCGGTCATCAGGCCGGCGCGATAGGCATCGCCGCATCCGGTCGGGTCCACCACCGCGCTGGCGGCGGCGGCCGGGATGTCATGCACCTGGCCCTCGGCGTAGATCCGGGAACCCTCGCCCCCGAGTGTCACCACCAGCGCGCGCACCTCTTTCGCCAACTGCTCCAGCGTCAGACCCGTGCGTTCCCGCAGGAGTTTCGCCTCGTAGTCATTGCAGGTGACATAAGACGCCTGACGGACGAAATCGAGCAACTCCTCGCCATTGAACATGGGCAGGCCCTGGCCCGGGTCGAAGATGAAGGGAATGCCGGCCTCGGCGAACTGGCGCGCGTGCTCGAGCATGCCCTGGCGCCCGTCCGGCGCGACGATGCCGAGCTTGACGCCCTCCGCCTGGGCGATGCTGTTGAGGTGCGAATGATTCATCGCTCCGGGGTGAAAGGCGGTGATCTGGTTATCGTCGAGGTCGGTGGTGATGAATGCCTGCGCCGTGAAGGTCTCGGGCACCGGGCGGATGTGGGCGCCATCGAAACCGCCGACCCGCAGACGCTCGGCGTAGGGCGCGAAGTCGGCACCGACCGTGGCCATGATCAGCGGCTCGCCGCCCAGCATCTTGAGGTTGTGGGCGATGTTGCCGGCGCAGCCACCGAACTCGCGGCGCATGTCAGGCACCAGGAAGGCGACGTTCAGGATGTGGATCTGGTCGGGCAGGATGTGGTTCTTGAACCGGTCATGGAACACCATGATGGTGTCGTAGGCCATGGAGCCGCAGATGAGGGTGCGCATGTGTGGGCTGAGTCTGATGGAATACCCGGCATTTTCACGCCGAAGAAGGTAAATACCTAGCAGCCTGTCGGACTTTGGGCTCCGATAGCGAAAAGTGGCCCCGCCGAGGCCATTTTTTGACCATTTCGCCGGGGAATGGTCGAACCATTGCCCAAGAAATGGGCGAAAAAGGGGCCGGCGCGGTCGCTTTGCAGCCGGAGATTCCAAAGTCCGACAGGCTGCTAGTCGGATTCGATATGCAGCGTACGCGTCGGGAACGCGATCTCCGCGCCGTGGGCGGCGATGATGTCCGCGATCCGGAGCAGGACGTCCTGCTTCACGGCCTGGTAGTTCACCCAGTTGGTGACGCGGGTGAAGGTGTAGACCATGAAATCGACGGACGAGGCGGAGAAGGCGGTGAAGTTGACGATCATCGTCACCTCGTTGTCGATATCCGGGTGCGCGATCAACATGGCCTTCACGTCGGCGGTGATGGCGGCCATCTTGCCGATATCCTGGTAGCGGATGCCGATATATTCCTTGATCCGCCGATGCGACATGCGCGATGGATTCTCCACCACGATGGTGGTGAACAGGGCATTCGGCACATAGATCGGGTTCTTGTTGAACGCCCGGATGCGGGTCTGCCGCCAGCCGATGTACTCCACCGTGCCCTCGATGTCCTTGTCCGGCGAGCGGATCCACTCGCCCACGGCGAAGGGACGGTCGAGGTAGACCATCAGGCCGCCGAAGAAGTTGGCGAGCATGTCCTTGGCGGCGAAACCGATGGCGATGCCGCCGATGCCGCCGAAGGCGAGCACACCGGAAATGCTGAATCCAAGGGTCTGCAGAATCACCAGCGCCGCGACGATCAGCACACTGACCCGGCCCAACTTGCTCATGGCGTCGACCGTGGTGTGGTCCACCGCCTCGCCGCCGCTACCGGGCCGCCGCAAGAGGCTGGCGGCGGCGTTGTTGATCATCCGGATCAGGAACCAGGCGAGGCAGGCGACCACGCCGATATTGCGGGCGGGTTGGGCGTAATCGAGCGCATGGACGCCGGTTTCCCGATCGAGAATGCCCGCCACATGGGCCAGACCGACCACCCACAGCAACACGGTCAGCGGTCGCTTCACCGCATGGATCAGGGCATCGTCCCATACCGTGTCGGTGAGGCTGGTGGCCCGCTCCACGCGCAGCAGGATCTTCCCCGACAGGAGGATCAGCAGCAGCACGCCGAGCAGAACGAACAGCGTCTCGGGCAGCCATGACGCGGCGAGGAAGTCGAAACCGGTGATTCGGGCCAGTTCTTGCATGCGGTCAGGGGCGCCCTGGTTGAGAAGGCCGGAAGTGTAAACCCGGAATCCGGGTTGATGACGCGCGTGATCCAGACGCAAAAAAGGCCGGACTGGCCGGCCTGGGCGCGGGAAGGCGAACGAACTCAATAAGCGATCTGGGGGATCACGTCGAGAATATCGTGGCTGTTGCGATTGACCAGGATCACGTCGGCGCCCAACACCAGGCGGGTATAGGGCTCGGGCAGGCCGGGCAGCAGGGCATCGAGCGCGGTGGGCAGCTTGTTCGGACGCTCTCCCGAGATCAGCTTGTCGCCGATGCCGACCCGCGCCTTGGCCGACATGGCGGCGCGGGGCTGCCCTTGCTGGCGGTAATAGGTGGTGATGGTATTGCGCTCGGCGTCACTGAAACGCATGGCGGGGGCGGGCGGCGGCTCCCGGCCTTGGCTGGCGCACCCCACGAGGGCAATGGCGGGAATGAGGCTGACGAACGAGCGGCGATCCATGGCATGACCCTCTTTGTCCTATGGGGAAGGACACTGTTTATCAAAACCGCTCACATAACAGTTTGATGCGTATCAACTTTTTTACATTACCCCGAGTATCCTCGCGAAAGGCGCCGCGAAAAAAAGGCCCGCGTCGCGGGCCTTTTCCTGTGCCGGGACGCCGGATCAGGGACGCACCTTGTCGATGGTCAGCTTGATGTCGCGCGCGCCGACCTTGACGCCGCTCAGCGTGCCTTCCAGATCCCCGGCTCCCCCCATCGGGTCGCC
This sequence comes from uncultured Thiobacillus sp., assembly GCA_964581195.1. Classification (GTDB taxonomy): domain Bacteria; phylum Pseudomonadota; class Gammaproteobacteria; order Burkholderiales; family Thiobacillaceae; genus PFJX01. Next base: position 8,274 of record CAZONS010000069.1, read on the forward strand.
GGATTTCGACACCCGCGCGCTCAGGGTCACTTCCTTGAAATTGGACAGCTTGTTGTCCGGGTTCATCGCCAGCGCATCGCTCAGTTCGAACTCCAGCGGGAACTTGCCGGCGGTGGAGCGCAAGGCGGCGACGGGCGCGCCGCCCGTGGCGGAGCGGGCGAACAGGAACACCACGTCGTCGGCCTTCACCTTGCCCTTGAGGGCGGGGGCGATGTCGACCATGCCGTGCAGGGTGGCGCCCGCGGCGGCCGCCTTGTCCGCTCCGGCGGCCGGCTCGGCAAGGTTGTCCATGTCGGTCAGGGCCTGGCGCGACAGGCGCGTGGCTTCCTTCTGCGCTTCCAGGATGTCCTGCGCATAGGGAGAATCCGGCGGCAGTTGCTTGTGCAGATGCTTGAAGTAGAAGGCCGCCTTGGCGTAGCTGCGTTCCTGGTAGGCGCTGATACCCGCCAGCTCCAGGCCCTTCACGTCATCGGGATCCTTTTCCAGCGCCTGCAGGACCAGCTTGATCGGCTCACCGGCGAGCACCCGGTCACGGGTGATCGCCAGCGCCTCGGCGTAGCCGGTCATGATCGCGGGCACGTCGGGTTTCAGCTTCATGGCCTTTTCATAGGCTTGCAACGCCTCCGGCCAATGGCCGACGGCGGCGTAGGTCTTGCCAAGCATGACCCAGGCGGCGACGTCGTTGGGATCGGTCTTGGTCTTCTCCTCGACCTGCTGGATCATTTTCATGATGTCGTGCTCGCCCTTCACCACCTGCGGGTTGGCCTGAGCTTCAGCGATCGCGGTCAACGCCATCGGGTTACCCAGCCAGAAATAGAGGCCGAAGGCGGCGGCGGGCAGCACGCCCGCCAGGGTGAAGCCGAGACGGCGGCTGGCCACCGGCGCCATCGCGGCATCGGCCTTGGCCAGCGCATCCTCGGCGAGCCGGGCTTCGAGCTCCAGCTTGCCGGTCTGGAACTGCTCCTCGGAGATCATGCCGTTCTCGCGATCGGCCTCCATTTCCTTCATGTGGTCGCGATAGACCGCGATGTTGATGTCGCGTCGCGCCGCCTTGGCCACGATCTCCCGCCTGCGCAACAGGGGAGGCAGGACGAAGGCGAGCGCGATGGCGACACAGATGGCCGTGGCGATCCAGAACAGGGAGACAGTCCAGAACGGGTTCATTTTTTATCATCCAGAAGTTGGGCGGCGGCGGCGAGTTGCTGCTCGTCCACCGGGGAATCCTTGAGGGCGCGGCGTTTCTTGAGCGTCATGTACCAGACCGTGCCGCCGATGCCGAGGAACACCAGCGGCCCCAGCCAGAGCAGGTAGGTCAGCGGCTTGAACGGCGGCCGGTAGAGCACGAAGTCGCCATACCGGGTGGTGAGGTACTCGATCACCTCCTTGTCGTTCTTGCCGGACTTCATCTGTTCGCGGATCTCGCGGCGCAGGTCTTCCGCCAGCTCGGCGTGCGACCCGGCCAGGGATTCGTTCTGACAGACCAGACAGCGCAACTCCTCGGCCAGCTTGACCAAGCGCTGTTCGATGGCGGGATCCTCGCCGACCGGGATCGCCTCTTCAGCGTGTGTAGCCCACGGCGCCAGCGCCAGCAACAGGGAGAACAACAGCGATTTCATGCGCCCAGCTCCTTCAGTTTGGGTTCGAACTTCTCTTTCCAGACGTCCGGGCTGATCGGGCCGACATGCTTCATGCGGATGATGCCGGCCTGGTCGATGACGTAGGTTTCCGGTGTGCCGGTGACGCCGTAGTCGATGCCGACCTTGCCGGAAAGATCATCCGGCACCGCCGCATAGGGGCTGCCGTGATCAGCCAGGAGCTGCGCCGCCTCGCGGTCCTTGTCCTTCCAGTTGAGGCCGACGAAGGGCACCGGCTGGCTTCGCGCCAGCGCCATGAGCACGCCATGCTCCTGCCTGCAGGAGACACACCACGGCGCCCAGACATTGAGCAGCCAGACCTTGCCTTTCATGTCGGCGGGACTGAAAGCGGCGCTGGCATTGCCGACCAGCGGCAGGCTGAAGTCGGGCGCCGGCTTGCCGATGAAGGGCGAGGGCACTTCTCGCGGATTGAGGAACAGCCCCTTGGCGAAGAAACCGACCAGGACGGCGAAGACGATCAGGGGTAGCCATCTTTTCATCTCACGCTCCCTGCGTCGCCGCGCCGGCGGGCGCGACCGACTTCACGGCGATGCGATAGCGGCGGTCGGAGGCGGCCAGGAAGCCGCCCACGGTCAGGAACAGCGCGCCGATCCACAACCAGTTGATGAACGGCTTGTGGAACACGCGCACCACCCAGGTCTCGGCGCGCTCGTCCAGCGGCTCGCCGAGCGCGACGTAGACGTCGCGGAAGAAGTTGGGATGGATGGCCGCCTCGGTCATGGGCATGCCGGAAGCGTTGTAGATGCGCTTCTCGGGGTGCAGCACGAACAGCTTCCTGCCGTCCCGGCTCACTTCCACGGTGCCGCGGGCGGCGCGGTAGTTGGGCCCGATGCGTTCCGTGGTGCCCTGGAAGGTGAAGGTATAACCAGCCAGCACGGTATGGTCGCCGACATTCATGCGCACGTCGCGCTCCTGCTCATAATTGGCCACCAGGGTGATGCCCGCGATGCCCCAGGCCAACCCGAAGTGGGCGAGTTGCATACCCCAGAAACCGCGCGGCAGCGAAGCGAGCCGGCGCATCACGGCGCCCTGGCTGTGCTTCAGGCGCTCGCGGAAACCGATCAGCACGGTCAGCGCGATCCAGACCGCCAGCGCGAAGCCGAGGGTGGCCCAGGGATTGAAGCCCTTCAGGGTCAGCGGCAACAACAGGCCGGTCGCGACGGAAATCGCCAGCGCCCACTTCAGCAGCGCCACCACGTCGGGCAGGCTCCCCTCCTTCCAGCGCACCAGCGGGCCGACGCCCATCAGGAACAGGGCCGGCGCCATCACCGGCACGAACACCGCGTTGAAGTAGGGCGGGCCGACGGAAATCTTGCCCATGCCCAGGGCGTCGAGCAGCAGGGGGTAGAGCGTGCCGAGCAGCACCGTGCCGAGCGCGGCGAGCAGGATGACGTTGTTGGACAGCAGCAGGGCCTCGCGCGAGAACCAGCTGAAGCGGCCGCCGGTGAGCATCTTCGGGGCGCGCCAGGCGAACAGGGCGAGCGAGCCGCCGATCACGATCACCAGGAAGCCGAGGATGAAGGCGCCGCGCGCCGGATCGGTGGCGAAGGCATGCACCGAGGACAGCACGCCGGAACGCACCAGGAAGGTGCCGAGCAGTGACAGCGAAAAGGCGGTCAGGGCCAGGAGCACGGTCCAGGCCTTGAAGGCGCCGCGCTTTTCGGTGACCGCCAGGGAATGGATCAGGGCGGTGCCGGCCAGCCAGGGCATGAAGGAAGCGTTCTCGGTCGGGTCCCAGAACCACCAGCCGCCCCAGCCCAGTTCGTAATACGCCCACCAGCTGCCCAGCGCGATGCCGGTGGTGAGGAAGGCCCAGGCCACCGTCGTCCAGGGCCGCGACCAGCGCGCCCAGGCGGCGTCGAGACGACCGGAGAGCAACGCGGCGATGGCGAAGGCGAAGGCGACCGAGAAGCCGACATAGCCCATGTACAACATGGGCGGATGAATCACCATGCCGGGATCCTGCAGCAGCGGGTTCATGTCGCGGCCATCGGCGGCGGCGGGAAGCAGGCGCAGGAAGGGGTTGGAGGTGGTGAGCAGGAAGGCGAGGAAGCCGCTGGAGATCAGGCCCATGATGCCGATCACGCGCGCCACCATGTCGTCCGGAAGGTGCCGGGAGAACACGGAGACCGCCGTGGTCCAGAAGCCGAGGATCAGCGCCCAGAGCAGCATGGAACCCTCGTGCGAGCCCCAGGTGGCGGTGAAGCGGTAGATTTCCGGCAACTGCGAGAAGGAGTTGCGCGCCACGTTCTCCACCGAGAAATCATTGGTGAGGAAGGAGTAGGCCAGACAGGCGAAGCCGATCGTGACGAACACGAACTGCCCCTGCGCCGCCGGTCGCGCCACCGCCATGAGGGTGAGGTTGCCGCGCTGGGCGCCATAGAGTGGCAGGATGGACTGGGTCAGCGCCAGCAGCAGCGCGACGATGAGGGCGAAATGGCCAAGTTCTGGGATCAATGGTGTCTCCTGGTTATTGCTGATCGAGCATGGCCGCGACAGTCAAGCCGATGTCCTTGGCGATTTGCCTGAGCAAGATCGGTGAAATGTCTCGCCCGGCATGAAAAGGGACGGTGGTACAGCGCCCGTCCGGATGCCTGAATTGTTGATGGGAACCGCGTTGTCGAACCATGGCGAAACCGAGTTTGGACAGAAGAGCGGCGACTTCACGTGGACTGAGTACGGGGTGGCTACCCAAGTCAGGCCACCGCGACCATCTGAGTGCCGACGAATTCAGCCTCCAGTCGAGGCTCGCCTTCTTCGAGCAACATTTCCAGGACTTCCCGAAGGTTGCCGTTCAATTCATCCAGGTTAATTCCCTGGCTGTGCGCCCCCGGAAAGCCAGGGATGTAACCAACGTACAAGCCGGTCTCCGCGCAACGTTCCACGACTGCCATGTACTGCTTCATCGCACTCTCCTCACTTCGCCAGCGACTGCTGCGCCTTGGCCGCCTGTTCCAGCGCATGCGCGGCCTCGGGCGGCATGTAGTTCTCGTCGTGCTTGGCCAGCACCTGGGTGGCGCTGAACAGGCCATCGGCGCCCAGTTTGCCCTCGGCCACCACGCCTTTGCCTTCCTTGAACAGGTCGGGAAGGATGCCGGTGTAGACCACCGGGATCGATTTGGCGGTATCGGTCACCACGAAGCGCACCGTGAGCCCCTGCGTGTCGCGCTTCAGGCTGCCGTCCTCGACCAGACCGCCGATGCGGAAGGCGCGGTCGGTCGGTGCCTCGCCCTTCGCCACCTGGGTGGGGGAGAAGAAGAACACCAGATTGCTCTGGAAGGCATTGAGGATCAACGCCGCGGCGATACCGAGGCCGGAGAGCCCCAGGACGATGACGAGGAGTTTCTTGTGTCGTGACTTCATTGTTCTTCCCACTGCCGCATGCGCCTGAGCCGGCGACG
>CAZONS010000070.1:0-13320 GCA_964581195.1 uncultured Thiobacillus sp.
TAATAGCGCCCGTCGACCTTCATGCGCGCGTCCCCGAACGCCTCGAAGCCGCATTCGTAAGGAGAATTCTTCTCCGCGTCGGGCTTGTGTGGCGCGAGCACGAAACCCGCCACCATGGGGCCCACGCCTACCGCCAGACCAACCAGGATGAACAGCAATACCGGGAAATAGTTTTCGAGCATTGTTTTTTTCGCGGCCGGGTCAGAGCACCGCATCCAAGCACTGGAAAGGTGCGGCAGTGTATGGGCTGCGACAAAGCCGTGTCAAGGCTGGAGAAACCCTAAAAACCTTTATAGATCAAAGTGTTATTAATTTTGCCCAAGCACCGATAAGGAAATTTGATGGCACATCCGCGCTTGCGCTAATTCAACAATCCTGCGTGACGAACCCGCTGGTAGTCCCGCAACCAGTCCACAAACACCTCGTTGGTCATGGGCTTTGCGTGGAAATAGCCCTGGGACTCGTCGCATCCGCAATCACGCACCAGGGCAAGTTCCTCGGCCAACTCCACCCCCTCCGCCACCACCTCGATGGACAGGCCGCGGGCGAGAGCCACGATGGCCCGGATGATCGAAGCGTTGACCGTATTCTGGTGTGAACCGCGGACGAAGGATTGATCGACCTTCAGACGATGGATGGGAAATCGGTGCAGATAGCCCAGACTGGAAAAGCCAGTACCAAAATCGTCCAGCGACAGGCGCACCCCGCTGGCATGGAGCGCATCCAGGGTCTCCAGCACAAGTTGCGAGTGGCTCATCACCATGCTTTCCGTCAGTTCGAGTTCCAGCAGAGCCGGTTCCATGCCACTGGCGTCAAGCAGTTCACGCACGCGTTGCGCGAAGTTGGCCTGGCCGAATTGCAGCGCGGAGATATTGACCGCGACGCGTAGTGGCGGCAGCCCCTGTTCCCGCCAGGCGCGCGCCTGCGCGCAAGCCGCGGCCAGCACCCAGTCGCCGATCGGGATGATCAACCCGTTCTCCTCGGCCAGGCTGATGAAGCCGCCGGGCGCGAGCACCCCCTGGCGCGGATGCCGCCAACGAATCAGGGCCTCGACGCCCACCACCGCGCCCGACTCCAGATTGAACTGCGGCTGATAGCAAAGAAAGAACTCATCATTCAACAGAGCGCGCTTGAGATCGGCCTCCAAGCCCATGCGGTCCGCGGAATAGGTCGACATGCCCGGGCGGTAGTGCCTGAAGCCATTGCGGCCATGGGTCTTGACCTCATACATGGCGGCGTCGGCCTTGCTGAGAAGAACATCGACATCGCCGTCATCCTGGGGAAAGACGGCGATGCCGATGCTGAGACTCACCTGGATGACATGCTCCAGGATGGTGAAAGGCTTGCCGACCGTCTCCACCAGGCGCGAAGCCAGGATGGCGGTGTCGTCAGGCGACTGGAGGTCATCCATCAGGATCGCGAACTCGTCTCCCCCCAGGCGAGCCAGGGTGTCGCACTCCCTCACGCAGGCGCGCAGGCGGCGCGCCACGCCCTGGAGCAGCAGGTCGCCCACGCCATGACCCAGCGAATCATTGACCTGCTTGAAGCGATCGACATCGATGAACATGATCGCCAGCTGACCGCCACCACGTCGCGCATCCCGACAGGCCTGGGCCAGTCGATCGGTGAACAACATGCGATTGGGAATCTGGGTCAGGGAATCGTAGTGCGCCAGAAAATAGAGATCCTCCTGTTTACGTCGTGTAAGTTCGTCCAGCAGATCATGGCCATTGGCCACGCCCGCATAGTGACCGCCCCGCGTCACCACCACCCCGCTCACCATGTGCTGCATGCCGGCGCCAATGACGATCTGGGCCACATCGTCGATGCGGGTCCCCTCATCCACCATCAACGGCTTGCGCACCGGGATGCTGCGGGTGTTTTCCCGCAACAGATCGCGCAAGGCGCGGCGTCCAAACAACTCGCGACTGTACAGGCGACTGAGGAATTCAACGTAGGTATGACGGTCGACCAAGGCCACCGGCCGCCGTCGCGAGTCCAGCACCGGAATCGCCATGAGGGAAGGCTCGTCGTGGAAACGCTGCAGCGCCTCCAGGCAGGTTCCCGTTTCCAGGAGGGGCACGACGGGACGCATCAAGGTGGCGACGGTGGGCGACGCCATACCGCGCCGCTCGGCATCGGGCAGGGGTCGCCAGGTCACCGGCGAGGCGTGGGATGGAAGTGATTCGCGGGCCGGATCCGCGACCGCCTGAAACCCATTTCCCGCCCCACCCCCCGGTTCAGGCGGGGAACCGCCACGGATGACCTCGTTTGCAATTGACTCCAGCATGCATGACGCCTCGCATCGAAAGACGTCCAAGCATATGAATGCTCTGTTACAACAATTGCATCACCGTCGCCCGAGCGCGCCCGGAAACGAAAACGGCCAAACCGCTCGGTTTGGCCGTAAGTTCGCTACAGGTATCTGGTGCCGACGGCGAGACTCGAACTCGCACGACTTTCGTCACTGCCCCCTCAAGACAGCGTGTCTACCAATTTCACCACGTCGGCAATACGGGCGTGTTCAAGGAACACACCCCAACAACTCATTTCGGGATCGCGCCCGATTTATCCAGCTCCACGGGCGCTGGCACCGGCGCGACCGGTGCCGTGGGTATGGCGACCGGTTTCGACGCCGCGCTCTTCACCGCGGAAAAATAGGTCAGGCCCATGCTGGTCAAGAAGAAGGCCGTCGCCAGCACGGCGGTGGTCCGCGACAGGAAGTTGGCCGAGCCGCTCGCGCCGAACAGACTGCCGGAGGAGCCACTGCCGAAGGCCGCGCCCATGTCAGCGCCCTTCCCGTGCTGCATCAGCACCAGGCCGATCACGGCCAAGGCCACCAGCACATGAACGACCCAGACGATAAATTCCATGTTCTTACCCTTAACCTGCCCGGCAGATTGCCAGGAACTCTTCCGCATTCAGGGACGCGCCGCCGATCAGGCCGCCGTCGATATCCGGCTGGCCGAGCAACTCGGCCGCGTTGCCGGGCTTCATGCTGCCGCCGTACTGGATGATCAGACCATCCGCGACGCCGGCATCCAGGGCGCGCACCTTGCCGCGGATGAAAGCATGCACCGCCTGCGCCTGTTCCGGGCTGGCGGTCTTGCCGGTGCCGATCGCCCAGACCGGCTCGTAGGCGACGACCGCCTTGGCCAGCGACGCGACGCCGCACTTGGCGATCACCGCGTCCATCTGACGCGCGACCACGGCCTCGGTGACGCCGCCCTCGCGCTCTTCCAGGGTCTCGCCCACACAGAGGATCGGGGTCAGGCCCGCCGCCTGCGCGGCCGCGAACTTCTCCGCGACCAACTCGTCGCTCTCGCCATAGAGGGCGCGCCGCTCGGAGTGACCGAGGATCACATAGGCACAGCCGAAATCATTGAGCATGCTGGCGGACACCTCACCGGTGAACGCGCCCTTGGCCTGCTGACTCATGTTCTGCGCGCCCCAGGCGACGGCGCTGCCGCGCAGCCTGGCCTGGGCCTGCGCCAGATAGGGAAACGGCACGCAAACCGCCACGCCCGCCTTCACGTCGCCCATGCCGGCCAGAATGCCGGACAGCAGCGCTTCGTTCTCGGCCAGACTGCCATGCATCTTCCAATTGCCGGCGACCAGTTTGCGACGCATCGGGTTTCCCTCTCCAAAAAAGGTCGCGAATCTTATGTTGGAAAGCGGAAATGGTCAATCCGTGAGCGCCAGATTTCCTGGATGGACACCACCGCCGCTCAGGCGTACGCCACGAAGCCGCCCGCCGGCACCCGCAGCCACGCCGCGCGGCCATTGCGCGACTCGACCGGCACGGTGCCGCCGATCAGGCTGGCCTCGCTGGCGTAGAGGCAGGTGAGCGCTTCGCGGCCGGCCTGGACGGCGGCGTCGATGGTCACCCAGGCCGCGTGTGCCGCATCCGCGTCGGTATTGATCGCCAGCAGGATTTCCTCATCGGCGAACAGGCGCGACCAGGGCACCAGGGATCGGATCACGCCGCCGATCATGCGCGGCGGGCCGAAGCTCCCCGCCTGGCCGGTTTCCGAGATCTCGCGCAGGTACTGGCGGCCCCGGCGCAACGCCAGGTGCCGCTTGCGCAAGGCGACGACCCCGGCGATGAAGCGGTAGATCTCGTGCTCCTCGTCGAAGAAGTGGCGACCGCGGCTTTTCAGCGAACCGAAGCGGCCACCGAACATGCATTCGCGCAGGTAGCGGTCGTTGTCGCCGGCGCCGTCGAAACCCTGCTCGCTGCCATAGTAGAGACAGGGTATGCCCATGGCGGTGAGATTGAGGCCGAGCACCGCCTTCAGGTGGCGATAGCCATCCTCGGCCTTGTCGCCGCAGAAACGGGCCTTGTGCATGCCCTTGCGGACCTGGTCATGGTCATCGAACAGGGTCACCACGTGCTTGCCGAACCAGACGTGGGAAGCCTTGCGCTCCAGCGCCGAATTGCGGAACAGATTGAAATAATCGGCCGGCTCGCGCCAACCCTTGGCCAGGTATTCCAGCTTGTCGGGAATGTCGTCTATGCCCAGCGCCGCGTCGAGGCCGGTCAGTTCCAGCATCTTCCAGGCATGCGCGCGGCCCCCGGTGATCTCGCCGACCAGGAAGAAGTTCTCCTTGCCCAGCGATTGCGCGAACTCCTTCACCACCGAGACGAAATAGCGGGTGGCGCCGGGCTCCATGTGTTTGACCGTATCGATGCGAAAACCGTCGACATCGGCGAGGGCGATCCAGAACTTGTGGATTTCACAGAGCGCGACCAGCGCGGGTGAGGGGTGGAAGGCATCGATGAGGCGCTCGCCGGCTGCGTGATCGTGATGGCCGTGGTGGATGTCCTTGAGGGTGACGAAGTCGCCTTCATAAAACTCCGGGTCGTAGTCCCAGTTGTTGATGCGGCCCTTGCCGGTGAACGTCCCCGCCGCCTGCAACTCCGCCGGCCAGACCGCGTCGTCGGGCCAGGCGCGCGGATGTCTGCCGAGGTCGACCGGCGCGAAGGGAACGTTGGCCTCGCCGTAGGCGTTGTGCCAGCCGCAGACCGGATAGGTCTCGCCGTCCCAGCGCGGGTCCATGCAGGCATCCCCCTCCTCGTCCCGGCAGGGATAGCGTTCCGGGTCGTAGCGGTAGCCGAACACGTCGCCGCTGTGGTTGAGGACGATGTCCAGGATGACGCGGATGCCGTTGCCATGCGCCGCAGCCACCAGGTCGATGAGATCCTGGCGGGTGCCGAAATGCGGTTCCACGTCGAGGAAATTCTGGATGCCGTAGCCATGGTAGGAATGCGGATCCGCCGCCACCTGCTTGAATACCGGGCTGATCCACAACGCGCTCACCCCCAGGCGCTTAAGATAGCCGAGCTTGCTCTCCAGCCCCTTCAGGGTGCCGCCCAGCCAGGTGTTGCCGGCGGCGGCCCAGGTGGCCTGATCCGCTTGGTAAGCGTCCTCGGGGAAGCGGAACGGCGGCGTCGCGCCGGTGTCGACGGGATGGCCCGCGAGATCGCGGTAGCCCCGCTCGCGGCCGTCGGAATAACGATCCAGCATCAGGAAGTACAGCACTTCATCCTCCCAGGCGGCTGGAGAAGGGGTGTATTCCGATCGACGCAGGGCGGCCCAGTCGATGTCCTCGAGGCTGCGTTCCAGCTGATGGTGGGTACTGTTGTCGATGATCATGTCATTGCTCCATGGAATCATGGCCTTGACAGCCGTCTCAAGGAGCCTGTCGGACTTTGGTCGTCGATAGCGAAAATCGGCCCCGGCGAGCCCATTTTTTGCCGGATTTGCCGCCGCATAGTCACTCTATGGGGCAAGAAGCCGGTGAAAAAGGGGCCGTCGCGGTCGGTTTGCAGCCGACGATTCCAAAGTCCGACAGGCTGCTAGCCTGCGCTCGCCCGCAACCCCGGCACATAGATCCAGCGGCCGCTCTGCCCATCGCGGATATAACTGAGCAGCGCCCGGCGGTTCTCCCCCTGTCCCGGTGGTTTCAGGGAAATGTGCACCCAGCCGGAATTGGGGCCCTCGCGCGGGTCGTGGCACTCGCAGATGATCTGGTCATAGACCGGCAGGTGGTCGGCCGCCCAGCGCGCCAGATCCAGGGTGCTCTTGCCGACGATCTCGACGTCGCAGGCGCAGCCGCGCGTGTGCTGGCTGGTGCTGATCCAGCCCGAGGGCTTGCGCTTCAACAACCGTTCCAGGGCCTGGCCGCGAAACACGCTGTTGGGCGTGAAGGCGCCGAAGGCGTCGCGTATCGGTTGCAGCACCTTGCGCGCGAGATGGATGGCGGCGCGCAGCTCCTGATCGCTGGAAAACCCGTTATCCACGCCCAGGCGGCTGGCCAGATCCGAGCGGGTGAGCTCGTAGACCCTGAAATTGCGGGCGATCAGATCGTGCGGCGCCAGGTCGGCAAGGCTGATGTTGTCCAGCCTGGTTCGGGATAGATTGGCCATGGCGGTCTCCTCGAGGGCGGACGGGTCAGAGCGCGGCGCGCAGACTGGCGAGCGTGCCCGCCACGCTGTCGGCACCGGTCATGGCGATGACGAAATCCAGGTGATCCCGCACCAGACCATATTCACGAGGACTGGCGCCGCGGATCGCCGCAGCCCGGTAGGACGCGGCGATCCGCGCGACCGCCGTGTCCGCCGCCGGCTCGCCGCGCGCGAGCAACAGGGCCAACTCGCAATCGGCCGCGGCCACGGCATCCCTGAACATGGGCCTGGCGGCGTTGCGCGCCTTCGCCAGCGCGATCATCCGCCGGCAGTCGTCTTCCAGGCCGGCCTGCCAGTCGCCGCCCTGGACGGGATCGAGACGGAGGGCGAGCAGCCTGGCTGTGGCCCAGCCCGCGAAGGCATGCGGGTCCGGATCGGCGGCCAGATCGAGCGCCTGCCGGTAGTAGTTGGCCATGTTGACCAGGGCCTCCAGGCGGGGCGCCATGTCTTCACGCGCCCAGGCCAACTGCTTGCAGGCGTCGCCGAGCAGGCACAGTCGATCCGGCGTCGGTGCCCGCTGGTTGATGAGATCGAGTTCCCGGATGGCGGCTTCGACATCGCGGATCACACCCTGCCGGCCCGCCTCGACGCTGGCCGCATCGGCGCGCTCGCGCAGCTCCCGCCAGCGCTGGTCGGACAGCCGCACCCGATAGCTGGCGCACTGTTCCACCGCCCGCACCGGGCAATCCCCCTTGCGCGCGCGGAGCGCCTTTTCCAGCCACGCCACGGCCTCGCCCCAGGCGCCGGCCTCGCCCCAGGCGAAGCCGAGCGCCGCCGCCAGATCGCCGCGCGCGAGCCAATCCGCGCGCGAGCCCTCCGGTATGCCTTTCAGCTTGGCGACGATGCCGGCGCGCAACGCCTCCACCACCTCGCCGGAATCCCCGTCCGGATCCTGGGAGCGCATGCGGATCCAGGCGCTGTAGTTGTTCAGGTCGGAGACCAGTTCCACCGGCGCGTGATAGCTGGCGACCTCGAACGGGCGAGCGGCGTTGCCGTCGCCACGCAGGCGATAGCCGGGGTCGCCATAGCACTGATAGGCGCCCCAGGTATTGGCATCGGGGAAACGCACCCAGATTTCCTCGCGGGCGGCGCGCACCGCCTCGCCGAACGGCGCGCCCTCCAGCAGGTGACCATAGAAACTTTCCGCGAAAGCCTCGGCGGCGCCGTCATCGACGGCCCAGCCGGCGGCCACCACGGCTTTCACCCCCATTTCGATGAACTGCACCGCGAGGTTCGCCGCCAGCAGGTTGAAGCGGCCCTGGCTGGCGGTGGCGCCGAGCGTCCTGCCGAGGTGGCAGCAGTTGATGAACACCAGTTCCGGCACCCAGCGCATCTGCTCGACATCGCCTGGCGTGAGGAACGTGTTCTTGCCGATGACCATGCCGGACAGCGCCCGATTGGGCACGGAGGCCTCGTCGAGCGCGAATTCGTGCTCACCGTGGCCGGCCAGATGCAGGATGCGCCAGGCATTGCGGTGCAAGCCGGAAAGAATGGCGTCGGCCTTCGCGTCTATGCATTCCGCGGCGTGGTAGCCACCGGCGTTGAGCTTCGCGGCCACCTTGCGCGCCTCCTCGCGCGCGCCGGGCAGGTCGCTGAACCTGTCCCAGCCGGAGAGATCCGGGTTGCCCACCACGAAGGCGGTGGCTTCCGTGGCATGGGCCGGGTGTGGCCGGAAGCGCGGCGTCTTGAGCTGGCGCACCAGGCCGGCGGCGATCGCCGGCGGGCGGCTGCCATGACTCCAGCGATCCTCCAGCAATTCCCAGGGATAACGGGCCGAGACATCGTCCACCAGCAGCACCAGATTGGCCTGTCGCGGCGCCAATTCCTTCAGGCGATTGGGCAGGAGCATCTCGAACAGGGTCTTGGCCACCTCGGCATTGGCTCCGGACGAGCGCGCGGCCTGCCGGATGAATCCGTCCGCCAGCCGCAACTGCCCCGTGGCCAGGGTCTCCTCGGCGCGGGCGCGGTCGGTGGTGGCGATGAAGCGCAGGGTTTCCGAGTGCCGATCCTCGATCACTTCCAGCCGCTGCCACCAACCGCGCGTCTCGTCGCAGCGCACCCGGCTGAGCGCCCCCTGCCCTTCCTCGACGATGGCCGCGGGCCAGGTCACCGCCAGCGCCAGTTCGCCGTCGCGCAGCACCGTGTCCAGCGCCTCGGCGGCGGCGATGGCGACATCTTCGTACAGTTCCACGAACTCGATGCGGTCGATGACGACCTGCCCTTCCAGTTCCGCCGTGACCAGCTTGTCGTTGGCGGCGACGGCGCTGCGGAGGATGGCCTCGATGGAATCGCGCGGCGTCGTGCCGCCGGCGCCGGTGCCCACCAGCAGGCAGGTCAGCGCCGCCGAGCGCACCGAACCGGGGGGCCCGAAGCGCGCATCCGGCCACTGCGCGACACGCAAGGCGTAATCCAGCATCGCGTCCCGCGCGCACTTGGCGAGCAGGCCCGGACTCAGTTCGCCCACCTGACCGAGACCGAGCACCACCGCGCCGCCCGGCCTGGCGTCGGCCTGGTCGCTGAAGAACAGGGCATGGCTGCCCAGTTGGCCCGGATACAGACCGAGTCGCTGCCGCCGCGACAGGGCATGGCCGAGGCGCTCATCCAGCGCCTGCTCGGCGCTGATGATGCTGTCGCCCAGATAATGCCCCACCACCACCGGGTAGCTGGAATAGGCCAGGTTGCCATGACGCAGGCTGACCTGGATCACCGGCGCGCCACGGCCGGCGGCTTCGGCATCGAATGGCCGCGAGGGGCCGAGGCCGAAACCGCGCAGGTTTGCTTCGTCCGGGATGTCGTCGCTCGGTGGCGAGGCCGGCAACAGGAAGTGTCCCGGCTCGCCCGCCGCCGCGCGCGCCCGGCTCGGCGGCGAGGCCGGCAGGCGGGTGGTGGTGGCGGTCATCAACAGGTCCAGATAACCGGGAAAGGCGCGCTTCCGGACACAGAGTTCGTCATGCGCGGTGTCTTCCACATACCAGGTCTTCACACCCGGCAGCAGGCCGGATCGCCAGGTCACGGTGCCATCCCCCTCGCGCGTGGCGAAGAATTCCAGGCGCTTGCGCCCGATCAGCCAGGGGTCGTCGTAATCGGCCAGCCGGTAATCCACCACGGTGGCATCCTGGCAGCCGGCCACATAGATCATGTGCTCGGGATCGGGCTGGGCCTGCTTCAGGAAATCCCAGGTCGCGCGCGCCTGGATCAGGGCCTCGGCATCGGCGACATGCCAGCGCGCGCCGAGTTGCCGCTTCAGTTCACGCCAGAGGTCCTGGCGGGCGAAGTCCGGCGCGTCCGGCGCGAAGGGCAGCAACTCCAGCAGACCGGGGAATCGGTTGACGATGTCGATGATCTGATCGGTATCGTGGGCGAAGTCGAGCAGACTGAGCTTGGCCTGGGTCGGGTTGTGGCCGGTCAGCCAGCGTACCGCCTCATGCGAACCGAGGTTGGGCGTGCCCAGCATCATGAAACGGCTGTTGGGCAGCGCGACGATACGCCGCCACACCGCCGTGCCGCGCCCGCCGTCGGCGATCATGGCGCGCACCACCAGGCCGCCCATCGAATGCGCCACCAGATGCACGGGTTGCCGTTGCCGCTCACACTCGGGCAACCAGTCCTCCAGCTTGTCCGCCAGCCTGGCGGCGGCATCGCGGATCGACAGGCGCCAGTCGTAGGGGAAGATTTCCACCCGGTGGCTGCGCGCCAGGAAGGCCAGCAGCGGGCCGTAGAAATCATCGAGCAGATCGGTGGGCCGGATCTCGTCCTGATTCGTGCCGGCATCCCGCCGCAGGCGTCCGAGGCCGCCCTTGAACAGCGCCCTGTATTTCAGCCAGACCATCTCGTCGCCCACCCGCAGGGCGCTGCCCATGGTGCCTGGCAACATCACCGCCAGTGGCCTCGGCGTGGCGATGCCGCGACCGCGCCGCACCGCCTCCCGCCATTTCGGCGCCTCGTGCCGGGCGGCCTGGATCGGCAGGAAACCACCATCGCCGGCATCGGCGCGGGTCAGGCCGGCGATCAGCCAGCGCACGCTCCTGTCGTTGGCGAAGTAGTTGAAATGGCAGACCTGGGGGCCTTGGTCGCGCAGGAAGCGGGCGCCCCGATCCGGCCGTCGCAGACCGCCATACATGGAACCGGTGTTCACCACCAGGTCGTGGTCGGCGCCGTAGAACCAGTCGGTCGCCAGCAGCTTGATCTGGCCCCACAGGGAATCACCCTCGATATCGCCGGCGATCACCGTGAGATCGGAAGCGGTGACGAGATCGGGGTGCTGCAGCAGACGGGTCAGCGCCGAACCGGGCATCATCGCCTCCAGCCCGGGCAGACTGCGCGGGTCGGTGCGTTCCTTCACCACCGCCAGGAGAAAGTCCGCCGCGTCGCCGAGCAGGCCGTCGCCGGTGAAATGGTTGACCACCGACAGCCAGCGGTCGAGCCGACCCGATGCCAGGGTGGTGCCA
Source organism: uncultured Thiobacillus sp. (assembly GCA_964581195.1). Classification (GTDB taxonomy): domain Bacteria; phylum Pseudomonadota; class Gammaproteobacteria; order Burkholderiales; family Thiobacillaceae; genus PFJX01. The sequence goes on from CAZONS010000070.1 coordinate 10,918, forward strand.
CGCGCCGGGCAGGCGACGCGGACGAAGCGCTCGACCCTGATCCGCTTGCGATCCAGCAGTTCGAGCAGCTGCGCGAGGCGATCGCGGTCGGCGGCGTACGCCGCATCCCGCGCCCTGGCCTCATCCGCCCGCGGCGGACCGAGACCGAGTTGCCCGGCGAGGGTGCGGTCGGCCGCGAACAGCGTGTCGAGCAGCCCTTCCCGCAACGGGTCGTCGCTCCTGTCCCGTTCGCCCAGGCAGAGCAATTCACCCACCAGGCCGCCGCGCGAATGGCTGACCAGATGCACCCGCGCCGCATCCGGCAGGCGGCGAAGCAGCGCCAGGGCATTCTCGATCGGGCTGAGTGTCAGGGAACGATGTTCGAAAGCGTAGACCCGCTCGCCATAGCGCGCCTTCAGCGTCTGCCGCGCCGCCGCGCCGGCGGCGCCTTCCCAGAGCTTGCCGAAACTGCCCTGGCCGCTGGAGGCGGTACCGTGAAGAAACACCAGGATCGGCGCCTGGCCCGCCGGCAGCGGCGCGTCCCCGGGCACCCGCGCGAGGCTGAAGGCATCGTCCAGGGCGCAATGGTAGAGGCCCGGCGCGTTGCCTTTCAACAGCCTTTCCTCCAGCTTGCCGCCCAGCGCGACCGCCGCCCTGCCCTTCAGGTCGACACCGAAGAAGTCCAGCACCTTGATGCCCAGCCCCAGCCAGCCACGTTCACCGCCGCCACGGCTGGCCGGCCTCGGGTCGATCTCCCAGGCCTCTTCGCCATCGCGGCCCAGGGTTTTCCTGCCACGCTCGCGGATCAGGTCGTCGGCCCGGCTCCAGAGCACGAAGCCGTTTTCCAGTTCCATCCGCGCCACCTCGTCGGCGGCCACCTCGATCTCGTCGGCGGCGGCGCGACCGCCACCCGGCAAGAGGCGACGATGAGTGCTGATCTCGATATCCGGTGTGGCGAGGGGAGGCGCGCCGGCGGGCTGTTCACCGCCGCGTATCCTGTAGCGCGTGGTCATGGGGGAACTCCTGTGATTGAGGCCGTCAGCGGCTGACGATCCGGCATCGTCACGCGGGACGCGTCGAGGGGGCGGACCAGGGGGTCAGGGCACCCACCGGCGCGGCCGGATGGGTGAATTCAGGCGCTGGATCGGCTGTCGGCATGGCGTCGCTCCTGATCATGGGTCCATCTCCCCTGGCCCGGCGAGGACCGCCGAACCGATTTCGTTATGTCCTCAGTAAAGATCACGAGGCGACATCGCGCAATCTCCTTGTGTGGATATCGCCGCGACCGCGTTTGTCACGAGAACTTCACACTCCGCTGTCACATTCGCGGCCCATGCCAGCCGTCCGCTCCGTCTTCATTTCGGATGTCCATCTGGGCACCCGCGCCTGCCAGGCCGATAGCCTGCTCGCCTTCCTGCGGGAATATCCCGCCCACCACCTCTATCTGGTCGGCGACATCATCGACTTCTGGAGCATGAAGCGCGGCATCCACTGGAGCCCGGCGCAGAACACCGTGATCCAGAAGGTGCTGCGCCGCGCTCGCCATGGCGAACAGGTGGTGTTCGTGCCGGGCAACCACGACGAGGCGTTGCGCGACTATTGCGAAACCGCTTTCGGCGACATCCGGGTGGAACAGGAGTTCGTCCACGAAACCGCCGACGGTCGCCGCCTGCTCCTGATCCACGGCGACGATTTCGATCAGGTCACCCGCCATCACCGTTGGGTGGCGGTGCTCGGCGACGTCGCCTACAACCTCCTGGTGAATCTCAACGGCTGGCTGTCCTGGCTGCGCCGGCAACTCGGCATCGCCGGCTACTGGTCGCTGGCCGGCTATGCCAAGCGGCGGGTGAAGACGGCCCTGCAATTCATCTTCGATTTCGAGGATTCGGTGATCCGCCATGTCCGCGAGCGCGGTCTCGACGGCGTGATCTGCGGCCACATCCACTGGGCGGCGCTGAAGGAAGTGGATGGCCTGGTCTACGCCAACTGCGGCGACTGGGTCGATTCCTGCACCGCCATCGTCGAACACGAGGATGGCCGACTGGAAATGGTGGAATGGAGCGCGCTCAGCAGACTACCGCATGGCGAACTGGTGGCCGACCGGCTGGAAGCCGTCTGATGCGCGTCCTCATGGTCTCGGACGTGTATTTCCCGCGCATCAACGGCGTCTCCACTTCCATCGAAACCTTTCGCGGCGCGCTGCCGGAGCAGGGCATCGCCGCCACCCTGGTGGCGCCCCGCTATGGCGACGAGGCGCCGGCGCCCGGGGTGATCCGGGTGCCGGCGCGGCGGGTGCCACAGGACCCGGAGGATCGTCTGGCGCACTACACGAAGCTGCGTCGCGCCGTGCTCAAGGCCGCCGTCGATTGCGACGTGATCCACATCCAGACCCCGTTCGCCGCGCATTACGCCGGTCTCCACGCC
>CAZONS010000071.1:0-13144 GCA_964581195.1 uncultured Thiobacillus sp.
GCCGGGCGTTGTCGGCGTTCTGCCGCACGGTGGCGGTGATCTCCTCCATGCTGGAGGAGGTTTCCTGCAGGCTGGAGGCCTGTTGCTCCGTGCGCACGGAGAGTTCGGCGTTGCCGCTGGCGATTTCGTGGGCGGCGGAGTTGATGGCATCGGTGGCGTCGTGGATCTGGGCGACGATTTCCGACAGGCGCAGGCTGGTGCCGTTGGTGGCCTCCTTGAGCTGGCCGAGCAGGCCCTGGTAGTCGGTGTCGATGCGCTGGCCGAGATCGCCGGCGGCAAGCGCCTTGAGCACGCGGGCGACATCGTGCATGCCATGTTCGCTGCTGTCGAGCAACTGGTTGATGCCCGTCGCCAGTTGCAGGAAGAAGCCCTGTTTGTCGGCCACGCTGAGGCGCTGGCTGTAGTCGCCGGCGGCGGCGGCTTCGACCAGAGCGGCGATTTCCTGCTCCGCCGCGACCTCGCCGGTGCGGTCGTACCACTGCACGATGGAACCGAGACGTTCGCCTTGCGGATCGAACACCGGGTTGGCCACCAGCGCCATGGTGCGGTTGGCGATCCTCATGGTGCTGCGATGGGTGCCGTTGAGCTTGGCCATCATGTTCGCGCCAGCGTTGCGACTCGGGCCGCTGTGGTAATCGTCGAAGCAGGATCCCATCAGGCGCTCGGGATCGAAGTTGGGCACTTGTTTGCGGATGTCGGCCGCGGCATGGCGGAACACGTCCTTGACCGCCTTGTTCATGTAGACGATGCGGTTCGAGGTGTCGGCCATCATCACGTTGGCCTCGACGTTGTCGAGGGCGATGCGGATGCGCAGGTTTTCCCTGGCTTCGGCGGAGATGCGTTCCAGATCCTGGCGCAGCTTGTCGCGCAGACGCTTGAAGCTCTCCGCGACGGCGCCGATCTCGTCGTGGCGGTCCACCACGACTTCGACATCGGCATTGCTGGCGGTGATGGCGTCGATCTCGCCGGAGAGCCGGCGCAAGGGGCGGACGATGGAATACAGCAGTAAGTTGGCAAAGAACAGCGCCAGGGCGGTGCCGACGCCGCCGATCACCCATACGGTCTTGAGCAGATGGTCGTAATCCGCCGCCGCCTGGTTGTATTCGGCGCGGGCGTAGGAGAGCTGGATGATGAGCAGGGTGTTGAGATGACCGCTGATCGGGTCGATGGCGGCATAGAGCGGGCCGATGAGATCATGGAGTTGGCCATCCACCTTGCCGCTCATGCCCTGGAGCACTTGCCGCACGCGCGCGATTTCGGCGTCGGCGGCGGCGAGCAGGGGCGCGGTCTGATCGACCAGGGGCTGGTCGTCGGCGCTGATCGGTCCCTCGGTGTAGAAGGTCCAGGAGTCCTTGATCGTCTGGCGCGCTTCGGTGATGGCGGCGCTGGCCTCCTCGGCGGTGAAGATACCGGCGTTGGCCTTGTTGGCGGCGTCGATGATGGTGATGGCATGGGCGTCGGCAACGCTTTTCAGATGGCTGAAGGGCAGCACGCGGCCATTGACCACGGTCTCCAGTCCCTGGTTGCTGTGTTTCATGCCGAGAATGCCGGTGGCGCCGACGATGACGATCACCAGGATGATCTGGACGAAGATGGCGATCAGGCGGGTCCTGATCGAAAGGTTGGTGAGCCAGCGCTTCATGTCCGTGATCCTCAGGTTGTCGCGGCTTCGACCAGGGACATTTCCGCGCTGGTCATGAGTTTTTCGATGTCCACCACGATGATCATGCGCTCCTCCACCGTGCCGAGACCGACGATGTAGCGGATATCGAGGATGGAACCGAACTCCGGCGCGTGGTGCAGGTTGTCGGGGCTGAGCTGGATCACGTCGGAGACACCGTCGACGACGATGCCGATCACGCGTTTGCCGATGTTGAGAATGATGACCACGGTGAACGCGTCGTAGGTCGGCTCGCCCAGGTTGAATTTGATCCGGAGATCGACGATGGGCACGATGATTCCGCGCAGGTTGATCACGCCCTTGATGAAGGGCGGCGAGTTCGCGATCCGGGTGACGGCGTCATAGCCGCGTATCTCCTGCACCTTGAGAATGTCGATGCCGTATTCCTCCGCGCCCAGGGTGAACGTCAGATATTCCTCGCACCCGGAAGTCCCCTGATTTCCCATGTAATCCATTGCTGTCTCCTCGCGCCGCGCTCAGGCGGCCAGTTTCCGGCGGGGTTGGACGAGCCCCAGTCGGGTGACCGCGCCGATGTCCAGGATCAGGGCCACGCGCCCGTCGCCCATGATGGTGGCGCCCGAGACGCCCGGCACCTTGCGGTAGTTTTCTTCCAGGCTCTTGATCACCACCTGGTGCTGGCCCAGCAGCTCGTCGACGAACAGCGCGGCCTTGCCCTCCTCGGATTCCACCACCACCACGATGCCGCGGGTGAAGTCCGCGACACCGTTCAGGTTGAAGGATTCGGCCAGGGGAATCAGCGGCAGGTACTCGCCACGGATGTGCACCATGCGGGAGTCGCCGGCCAGCGTGCGGAGGTCTTCCCGTCGTGGCTGCAGGGATTCGATCACGCTGGTGATCGGCAGGATGAAGGTTTCGCCACCGACCCCCACCGACATGCCATCGAGGATGGCGAGGGTGAGCGGGAGTCGGATCACCGTGCGGGTGCCGTGGCCGGTGGAGGATTCGAGTTCGACACGGCCTCCCATGTCCTCGATGTTGCGTCTCACCACGTCCATGCCGACGCCGCGCCCGGAAACGTCGGTGACCACCTCGGCGGTGGAGAAGCCCGGCGCGAAGATGAGTTGCCAGACCTCATGGTCGGACAGACCGTCGTCGACCGGCAGGCCATTCTCCCGGGCCTTGGCGAGTATGCGCTCGCGGTTGAGGCCGGCGCCGTCGTCGATGACCTCGATGACGATATTGCCGCCATGATGGCTGGCCTTGAGCGTGAGCGTGCCTTTCGGGTCCTTGCCCGCCGCCACCCTGGCCTCCGGGGTCTCGATGCCATGGTCGAGGCTGTTGCGGACCAGATGGGTCATCGGATCGCTGATCTTCTCGATCAGCCCCTTGTCCAGTTCGGTGTTCTCGCCGATGGTCCTCATCTCCACCTGCTTGTGCAGCTTGCCGGCGAGATCGCGCACCACGCGCGGGAAGCGGTTGAACACCATGCTCATCGGCAGCATCCGTATCGACATCACCGACTCCTGCATGTCGCGGGTGTTGCGGGCGAGCAGGTCGATGCCGGCCAGCAGTTTTTCCGCCTGCGCCGGGTCGAGATGGCTGGCCGTCTCGGCCAGCATGGCCTGGGTGATGACCAGTTCGCCCACCAGATTGATGAGCTGATCCACTTTTTCCACGGAGACCCGGATGCTGGAATCGCTGTTGGCGGCGATAACGGTCTTGTCGTTGTCGCGGCGCCCGTTCTTCGCGGTCTCGACGCCGGGCGCGTCACTGAGGCGGCGACCGGGGGCGATCGGGGCGGCGCCGAAGCCACCCAGCGGCGCCGGGGCGGTGGCCTGAATCATGCGCTGGCTGCCCGGCGCGCCATCGAAGAGGCCGACGCCACTCGGGGCGTGGACGAAGATGCCATAGCCCGGGCCTTCGATGGCGGCCGGAGCGTCGCCGGGGGGAATGTCGCGGTGGGGCAGGTTTTCCGGTTTGCCCGGCGCGTCCTCGAACAGTCCGTAGGCTCCAGCGGGTTCCTCGTCCGGAATCGCCGGGCCCGCGGGGAGGGACGCGGCACCGCTCGCCGGCAGGCCGGGGGCGTCGTCGAAGAAGCCGAAGCCCTCGTCGTCGCCGGAACTCGCCTCGGCGACGCCGGGCGGGCCTGGGTCGGACAGCACGATCTCGTCCGGCGCGAGGTAGAACAGCATCGCGTCTTTCAGGTCGTCGTCCGACTTGCGGGTGGTCAGCACCACGGACAGGCGCGGATCGGCGACGCTGGGGTGGCGACGGATATCCAGCGCGGCGAGTTCGGCCAGGCTGTCGAGCAGGTTCTTCAGCGCGTCCTCGTCGCCGACGGTGCTCACCGGCAAGGCGCAGTCCATGCGGATGCGACGGGACCCGACGGGGTGTGGGATCGTCGGCGTGGGCGCGGGGCGCGGATCGGGAGTGGCCGCGGGTGCCGGCGCGGGTGCCGGCGCGGGCTCCGCCGCCACGGGTTCGCGCGGGGTGTCGGCGGCCAGTTCCCGCAGGCGCGCGCTGATGTTTTCCGCCTGGCCGGCGTCGACTTCCGGGCCGCCCTGATGGTGCGCCAGTTGCGTCCGCAGGAGATCGCCCGCCGCCAGGAAGGCATCGACCATTTCCGGCCGCAGCCGCAGTTCCTCCTTGCGCAGGCGGTCGAGCAGCGACTCCAGTACATGGGTCACGCTGGTCATGTCGGTGAAGCCGAAGGTGCCGCTGCCGCCCTTGATCGAATGCGCCGCCCGGAAGATGGCGTTGAGTTCTTCCAGCGAGGGGTTGTCCACATCCAGTTGGAGCAACTGGGATTCCATGTTTGCCAGGTGCTCCGAGGTCTCGTCGAAGAACACCTGGTAAAACTGGCTCATGTCGATACTCATGACCTCTCCCTTGAAAACAGGAGCAAGGAGCAAGGTTCAAGGGGCGGGGGAAAGGCGGGGGTGCCTGCGCCCTGCCCCTTGAATCTTGAATCTGTTTTCACCCGACGACCTTCTTGACCACTTCCAGGAGTTTTTGCGGGTCGAACGGCTTCACCAGCCAACCGGTGGCGCCTGCCGCCTTGCCCGCGGCCTTCATGGCGTCGGATGACTCCGTGGTCAGCATCAGAATGGGGGTCGAACGGTACTGCGGCAGGTCGCGCAGGGTCTTGATCAGCGAGAGGCCATCCATCTTCGGCATGTTCTGATCGGTGAGGACCAGGTCCGCGTTTCTGCCGCGCGCCTTGGCGAGTCCGTCCTCGCCATCCACCGCCTCGAACACTTCATAGCCGGCGCTCTTGAGGGTGAAGGCCACCATCTGTCGGATGGAAGCGGAATCATCGACAGTCAATACGACTTTTGCCATTTTGCGAGCCTCTCTACTGAAGGTGTGGGGGGTGGCGCCGCGTCCAGGCCGGCTTGCCCGGCCAGAGCGGCCGCGGACGGGTCGCGATCGAATTCGCCGCGATCACCCGCCAACGGACCGGCCGCCGCCGCATGGGTATCCGAGGTCAACTACGCCCCTGCAAGAGTGTGGGCACCAGACCCATCGGCTCTGGGTATCGGCGGCGATCGCCAAAACTTTAGGGGGGGCCGGCTTGCCGGCCGGCGCGGCTCAGTCTTCCTCGTCGAGCAACTGGCCGGCGATGGCCCAGTTTTCCTCGGGAAGTTCCTCGAAGGAGATGGTGGTGTAGCGTCTGGGCTTGAGCGCGAGTCGCTCCAGCGTGTCGGTGATTTCCTCGGCGATCTTCTTTTTCTGCTCGCGGTCCAGCCTGCCGGCGAGCTTTATGGTGACTACGGGCATGATGAATCCTCCTGGATGCGCTGGAACACGGCGCGGAACATTTCCGGGGTGAGGCGGCGGGTCTGGGTGTTGTAGCGGGAACAGTGGTAGCTGTCGTGGAGGCGGCGGCCGTCCGGCAGGCGATGCACCGCGCCATGGCCGAAAGAATGGGCGCCTTGCTTCAGCCCCAGGGCCATGAGCACGGCCTTGTGCGCGATCAGGCCGAGCGCGAGCAGGGCGGTGCTGGTGGGCAGGGCGGTCAGTTCGTCGCGCAGATAGGCGTTGCAGCGCTTGATCTCGGCGGTTTCCGGCTTGTTCTCCGGGGGCACGCACTTGACCGCGTTGCTGATGCGGCAGCCGGTGAGGATCAGACCGTCGTCGGCGGCGACGGAATGCGGGCGGCTGGCATAGCCGAAGGCGTGCAGGGTCTCATAGAGCAGGACACCGGCGTAGTCGCCGGTGAACGGTCGCCCGGTCCGGTTGGCGCCATGCAGGCCGGGAGCGAGGCCGACGATGAGCAGGCGCGGCCGCTCGTCGCCGAAGGCGGGGACCGGCTTGCAGAAATGATCCGGGTAGCGGCGGCGCGATTCGGCCAGGAAGTCGGCGAGGCGGGGGCAGGCGGCGCAGGTGGACAGGTTCAAGGGGCAAGGCTCGCGGGGCAAGGGGAAAGGGGCAAGGGGCACGGGTGGTTTTCCCCGCCCCTTGTGCCCATCAATGCAGATGGGTCGGCGTGCCCTGCATCTCTTCCGGCAGTTCGGCGTGCACGCTCTCGCCCTCCGGGTTGGGAAACAGCGGGGCGCCGCAGTCGTCGCAGTACTCCAGGGGCATGCGGGTGTCGAGGACGCGAACCTCGCCGAGGCCGGTTTCCTTGAGCAAGGCTTCGATGCCGGCGGCCAGTTCGGTGGTTTCCTCCTCGCCCCCGAGCAGTGGCCAGGTGACGCCGTGAACCACCTCGTCGGAGTCGATGCCGGTGAAGCCGATCCGCCATTCCTCCAGCCAGCGGTCGTAGTAGGGCGCGGCGACCGCGCGCAGGCGACTGGCGGGTACGTTGAACAGTGATTTCAGGTATTCCACGGCGGCGCGCAGCGCGAACGGGCGGCTTTCGCGATCGGCGCGGCGCCAGGCGGAAAAGTAGGCATCGGGCAGCAGCATCTCATGGGCGCAGCCGGTCAACAGCGGTTGCAGGTTGGCCCCGGCCTGCGCGCGCCAGGCCTCCAGCGCGGATTCGCGATTGCCGTCCGCCTCGTTCCAGCGGAAGACCGGACGACCGGCCGGAATCACCGCCACGGCGATGAGATAGCGCACATCGGAGACGAAGGTCTGCGATTCCGGCAGGTCGTCGCCTTCCACGGCGAGGTCGTGGCCGGCGTCGGCGCTGGCCCAGAGCTCCTCGGCGAAGGCGCGGGTGTCGCAATAGCCCTGCGGCAACTGGTCCGGGCTGAACAGGTAATTGGCGAAATGCACCCGGGCATCGGCCGCCAGGACATGGCCGCCGAGCTGCGCGCGCAGGGCGTCGAGGGTGGCTTGCGGCAGGGTGCGGGTGGGAATCGCGTAGCGTGACCAGGCCAGCACCGGCATCGCCAGGATCAGGCGCGCGGTGTCGCCGGTGGCGCTGATCTCGCAGGCGGCCTCGATCAGGTCGGCGAGGTCGTCATAGGCGCGCGGATGGGTTTCGTGGAGACGGTCGAGCGCCTGGTTGAGGGCTTCCTCGTCGCCGCCACGCAGCAGTTTCTCGATCAGGACGGACATCTCCGATTCCAGCCAGTGGTCTTCCAGGCGGCTGCCGGAATCGGCCAGCGCCTGGGCCAGCCAGGCAAGGCGTTCGGCGTCGCGGGAAAGGCGGGGGCGACCATAGAGGCGGCGACGTTTCATGTCAGTACCGCCCGGCACGCGCCGGGCCTCCGCGAGCTTGCGAGCGTGGGGGCTGTGTCATGTGTATTCCTTGGGAGGTTTGTTTTTCAGTTCCGCCTGCAGCGTGACGTGGCGGATGCCGTGGCGTTGGTCGAGACAGGCGCGGCTGGCCTGGAGGATGCGGTTCCAGTCGTCGAAGCTGTCCAGTTCCAGGTGCGCGGTGAGGCCGATCTGGCCCGATGACAGGGTCCAGATGTGCAGGTCGTGTACCCGTAGCACGCCGGGTATGGCGGCCATGTCGTGGGCGACTTCATCCAGACTGATGTGGGCGGGCACGCTTTCCATCAGCACGTGCAGGCTTTCCCGCAGCAGGTTCCAGGCGGAAAAGAGGATCAGCGCGCACACCACCAGGGAGAGGATGGGGTCGATCGGGGTGTAGCCGGTGAACCAGATCACCGTGCCCGCGATCAGGGCCGCCACCGAGCCGAGCAGGTCGCCCATCACGTGCATCAGGGCGGCGCGGGTGTTGAGGCTGTCGCCGCCGTGGTGCAGCAGCCAGGCTACCGCCAGGTTGACCAGCAGGCCGATGAAGGCCACCAGCATGACGGCCTCGCCGATCACCGGTCGGGGATGGGTGAGCCGGTCGATGGCTTCGACCGCGATGAACGTGATCAGCGCCAGCATGGCCAGGCTGTTCAGCAGCGCGGCGAGGATCTCCAGCCGAACCAGGCCGTAGGTATGGCGTTTCGAGGGGGGGCGTCGCGCCAGCATGGCGGCCAGCGCCGCCAACCCGAGGGCGGTGGAGTCGGTGACCATGTGGCCGGCGTCCGACAACAGGGCGAGGGAGCCGGACCAGTAGCCGGCCACGACTTCGACGATGGCGAAGCCGAGGGTGAAGAACAGCGCCTTGAACAGTGCCTGGCCGCCATGGTCATGGCCGACGTGATGCTCCACGTGGGTGGTGCCGCGATCTACCGAGAGTGCCATCAGCCGCGATTCCCGCAGGTGTTGGTCGGGTCGACCAGGACCAGTTCCGCGTCGGATTCGCCCAGCCCGCCGAGATGGCGGACCGCTTCGGCATAGCGCGGGCTCAACCGCAGGATGGCGCGGCCGGGCGGGTGCGGTCGCCCGTGCATGCGGGCCAGTCGCACCAGCGAGGTGGGCGGCATCGACCACTTCAGGCGACACAGCAGGTCGTCGACGAGATCCGGGCGATTGCACACCAGCACCATGTCGCAACCGGCATTCAGGGCGGCTTCGGCTCGCTGGGTGATGCCACCCGCGACGCTCGCTCCTTCCATGGTCAGGTCGTCGCTGAAGATGATGCCCTCGAAGCCGTACTGACCGCGCAGGATCTCGGTCAGCCAGCGATGCGAAAAGCCCGCCGGATGCGCGTCGACGCGCGGGTAGATGACATGCGCGGGCATGATCCCGGCGATTCCCAGGTCGATCATGTGGCGGAACGGCTGGATGTCGGAGAACTCCAGATCGGTCAGGCCGCGTTCATCGACCGGCACCGCCAGATGCGAATCCGCCGCGACGAAGCCATGCCCGGGAAAATGCTTGCCCACGCTGCTCATGCCGGCTTCGTTCAGGCCCAGGCTGAGGGCGTGGGCGAGGTCCGCCACGGCGCGCGGGTCGCGATGGAAGGCGCGATCGCCGATGACGCCGCTGTTGCGGTAATCGAGATCGAGCACCGGCGCGAAGCTGAAATCGATGCCGACGGCGCGCAATTCGGCGCCCAGCACATACCCGGTATCGCGCGCCAGTCGCCGCGCGCGCTGCGGATGGTTGTCCCAGATCTCGCCGATGGCGCGCATCGCGGGAATGGCCGAGAAGCCTTCACGGAAGCGTTGTACCCGGCCTCCCTCCTGATCGACGCCGATCAGCAGATGCGGCGAGCGCAGGGCGTGGATGTCCTGGCAAAGCGCGGCCAGTTGTTCCGGAGATGCGTAATTGCGCTTGAACAGGATGACGCCGCCGACCGAGGGGTGCAGCAGCCGCCGCCGCTCCGCGTCGTCGAGCGCGAGGCCGGCGACATCGGCCATCACCGGTCCCAGTGGAAGATGGTTGCGCGGGATCATTTGCCCTCCACCATGACGAATGCGACCACGTAATCGCGTTCATCGGACAGGGATAGATGCGCCCGGCCCATGCCGCGCGCTTTCATCCAGGCGGTCAGTTCGGGGGTGAAGGCGAGGCCGGGGCGGCCGCGTTCGTCATGGGTGATGCTGATCGCGGTCAGTGTCACCGGCGCGCGCATGCCGCTGCCCACCGCCTTGGAAAACGCTTCCTTGGCGGCGAATCGCTTGGTCAGGAAGACATCCTTGTCACGCGCCTGCGCGTAGTCTCCCCATTCCTCCGGAGACAGGATGCGCTGCGCCAGCTTGCCGCCATAGCGCCCGTGCACCTCTCGCATGCGCTGGATGCCCGCGATATCCGTGCCAATTCCGAAAATCATGCGTTTGCCTCCTCTCGCAGGCGTGCCAGTTGCCCCAGGGCATAGTGGATGAACACCAGGCCCATGTAGACCGGCGCGAAGAAGTTGATGACCGGCACCAGATGCAGCAGGCCCAGGAATGCCGCCAGTCCGTACAGCGGCCAGCCGCCCTCCGCCCGCAGCGTCGCCAACTCCTCGCGGGAGGCGTGCTCCGCCAGGGCGTCGTAGAGGAACAGACGCTGGTTCAGCCAGGCGTTGAGCAGGATCGCGATGCCGGCGCCGAACGGCCCCAGCAGCCAGAATGGCAGGGTGATCAGCCAGACCACGATGTAGATCGCGAGCGCGTAGAGGCCGTTGAGCAGGCTGCCGAGGTTGCTGCCGCCGTAGTGTCTGAGCAGCCCCGGGTAGTGGCGATGCGACACCACCGAGAGCAGGATCGGCATGAAGACCAGCGAGGTGATGAACAGGGCGGTGACGTAGATGGCCGGCAGCAGCAGCAGGATCAACACCGAATAGACGCCCATGGCGACCAGCCAGCCGGCGAGGGTCGGCCCCAGCCAGCCCGACAGCGGCAATTCGGTGAAGAAACCCTCCAGTCCGCTCATCCAGACCGCGCCGAAGCCCCAGAACAGCCCCCCCCAGACCGCCACCGCCAGCAGCATGGGCAGGAACATGATGGCGAGCACGCGTGGCCGCATCAGGTCGAGCGCGGCGCGCTGGAGGGAGTCGAGGAGGGAGGCCATGCGGAAGCCGGGGTGGGAATGGGTACGCATGATAGGCCAAAAAGCGTTTGGTGCCGGGAGGGGGACTCGAACCCCCACGCTGTCTCCAGCGGCGGATTTTGAATCCGCTGCGTCTACCGATTCCGCCATCCCGGCTGGATGGGGCCGCGATTATGGCCGAATGCCGTTCAATGCGGCAACGTATAATCCACGCCCTCATGAAAACCAGCGACTTCGAATACACCCTTCCGGACGAACTCATCGCCCGGCATCCCCTGGCTGAACGCACGGCGAGCAGGCTCCTGCACGTGGACGGCGTCCAGGCGCGGTTCAGCGACCGCCTGTTCAGGGACTTGCCCGACTACTTCCGCCCCGGCGACCTGATGGTGTTCAACGACACCCGCGTGATCAAGGCGCGTCTGCATGGCCAGAAGGACAGCGGCGGCAAGGTGGAGGCGCTGGTGGAGCGCATCGTCGGCGACCACGAGGCGCTGCTGCACTTGCGCGCCAGTCGCTCGCCAAATGCGGGCGGCGCGCTGTTGTTCGCGGGCGCCATCCAGGCCCGGGTTCTGGGGCGCGAGGCGGACCTGTTCCGGGTGGCGTTCGATCCTTCGCGCACGCTGCTGGAGTGGCTGGAACAGTATGGCGAAGTGCCGTTGCCGCCATATATGCAGCGGGCGGCGGAGGCCGCCGACGATGGCCGCTATCAGACCGTCTACGCGCGCGATCCCGGCTCCGTCGCGGCGCCGACGGCGGGTCTGCATTTCGACGAGGCGATGCTGGCGCGCCTGCGCGAGGCCGGTGTCGCCAGCGCTTTCGTGACCCTGCACGTCGGCGCGGGCACCTTCCAGCCGGTCAAGGTCGAGGATACGGCGGAGCACAGAATGCACAGCGAGCGCTACGTCATTCCCCCGGAAACCGTGGCGGCGGTGGCCTCCGCGCGCGCGGTCGGCGGTCGTGTCGTCTCGGTGGGCACCACCAGTCTGCGCGCGCTGGAGTCCGCCGCCCGCGATGGTGTCCTGCGCGCTGGTGGTGGCGAGACCGACCTGTTCATCACCCCGGGTTACCGCTTCAACGTGGTGGATCGTCTGATCACCAACTTCCACTTGCCGCGTTCCACCCTGCTGATGCTGGTCTGCGCCTTCGGTGGCGGTGACCTGCTGTTGCGCGCCTATGCCCACGCCGTGGTCGAACGCTATCGATTCTTCAGCTACGGCGACGCGATGTTGATCGAGCGGCAGCCAACGTGATCACGCCGGCTGCCGGGCGCCGAGCGTTTGCGCGAAGCGGCTGGCTTGTTCCACCAGATGCCGCATCCGGGCGGCGTCCGGCGTCTGCGTCCGGGCGTTGGCCCAGGACAGCGTGAGGGTGTCGCCGCCGAGATGGAGCAGCAGGCCCGGCGAGGCCGCGAGCGTCTGGAGAAAGCTTTCGGGCAGTTCGGGGACTTTTTCGTAGCAGGCGACGTAATAGTATTCATCCAGCCCGAAGATCTCCGGGAAGTCGAGTTGCCGGGCATTCGCCTCCACCAGGCTGTCCGCCATGCGATTGGTGGGGGCGCCCGGGTTGCTCTTTCCGAGCAGGCGCGGCGCGGCGACGCTGCGCGGCCAGTTCCAGCCCGGGACGACCACGGCCACCGCGCCGGGTTCGAGGGGCGAGTCATGCGACTTCCTCGATTGCGTGTCGGCATCGCTGAAGTCTTGGCGGTACAGGTCGAACAGCCAGAGGCCTCCGAACGCTTCCTCGCGCTGGAAGACATGGTCCAGCCGCAGCCGGCCGGGGCGTTGCCGCCCGCGCACCGCCGCGAGATGCCGCATCAGGGCGGTGGGGTCGGCCACCGGCTGGAACCCGAGTTCCCTGGCCATGCGCCGTTTCACCGTGGATTCCCTGCGCGTGTGATGCACGGCGTACCCGCCCGCCGCGGCGAGCAGGGCGAACAGGCCGATGAGGAGGAGCGCGAGAGGACTAAGCATGATGCTGTATATCGTATTGCATATGCCTCATTCTAGGCTTGTTTACAAATTTAGAAAAATCAATGGCTTCCGTGTTCAACTTGGGATATAGTGCGCGCCGTTGTGTAACGCAGTAGTCGGCTTCCTGGTCTCCTGGTCAGGTTTTCAAGCCCACGGGACTGTTTTCACAGCCCCATCGTCCCCGACCTCACCTCATCCTTTCGCGGAAACCTTCCGTCGATTCGGCTACGCGGCATTCGGTTGGCGCCGATGTTTCGCGAGAATCGACGCGCCCCCGACGTGGCGCGAGCGTTTCTGTTTTTTGCGCCCACCTCTGGCGGGCGTGGTTGCCTATTGCCTGTGCCAAACCTGTTGGCGGGCGATGGCATGCTTTGAAAGGATTGATATGTCTTTTGCTGATCTCGGTCTCAACCCCGTCGTTCTGAAGTGCCTGGAAACCACCGGCTATACCGTGCCCACCGAGGTGCAGCGCCAGGCGGTCCCGGCGGCCATCGAAGGTCGCGACCTGCTGGTCTCCAGCCACACCGGCAGCGGCAAGACCGCGGCCTTCCTGCTGCCCAGCCTGCACCGCCTCGCCGAGCCTTCCAGGCTCCCGGGCAACGGTCCGCGTCTGCTGGTGCTCTGCCCCACTCGCGAGCTTGCCCTGCAGGTGCAGAAGCAGGCCATGATCTATGGCGCCGGCCTGCGCAAGTTGCGTACCGTCTGTCTGGTCGGCGGCGCCCCCTTCGGCCCGCAGTTCCAGGCGCTGAAAGTGAATCCG